>NZ_JBEOPS010000035.1:0-24441 GCF_040310305.1 Pseudomonas sp. HY13-MNA-CIBAN-0226 | reverse complement strand
TTGAACTGCACGGAATACTTGCCCATGGAAAAACCCCAAAAGTCAGGATATGTGTCCAACTTTTGGGGGTCAGCTCATTGCGGTTGTGTCGTTCACAATCCCCTGTGGGAGCCAGCCTGCTGGCGATGGGGCCAGTGAAAGCAGTTTAAATCCTGAAGCTACCCACCAACTGTTTAAGCCGCGCCGCCTGCTGCTCCAGATCCGAGCATGCCCGCAACGTCGACTGCAAGTTCTCCACGCCTTCCTGATTCAGCATGTTGATTTCGGTAATGTCGACATTGATCGACTCCACCACTGCCGTCTGTTCCTCAGTGGCCGTCGCCACCGACTGGTTCATGCCATCGATCTCACCGATACGCTGGGTCACGCTACCCAGGCGCTCGCCGGCCTGGTTGGCGATGCCGACACTGCTTTCGCTCTGACGCTGGCTATCGGTCATGGTGCTCACCGCTTCCCGGGCGCCGACCTGCAGTTCCTCGATCATCTTCTGCACCTGCTGCGCCGAGTCCTGGGTGCGGTGCGCCAGGTTGCGTACCTCATCGGCGACCACGGCAAACCCACGTCCGGCTTCGCCGGCACGGGCCGCTTCGATGGCTGCGTTCAGGGCCAGCAGGTTGGTCTGCTGGGAGATGCTGGTGATCACTTCCAGAATCTGCCCGATGTTCACCGTGCTGCTGTTAAGCGTTTCGATGTTGCCGCAGGAATCACTGATCTTCGCCGACAGCTGCTGCATCGCGGCAATGGTCTTGTCGACCACCTGCTGGCCGTCTTCGGCCAGGGCCCGTGCATCGCTCGAATGTTGCGAGGCGAGGGCTGCATTCTGGGCGATTTCCTGGGCGGCGGCCCCCAGTTCGTTGATCGCCGCAGCCACACTGCTGGTGCGCGATGCTTGCTGGTCGGAGTTGAACATCGACGAGTTCGAAGCTGCCACTACGCGCAGGGCGACTTCGTTGACCTGGCCGGTGGCGGACGCCACTTCAGTGATGGAAGTATGGATACGTTCCACGAAGCGGTTGAACGAAGTGCCCAGCGCGCCGAATTCGTCATGACCGTGGATAGTCAGCCGCCGGGTCAGGTCGCCTTCACCTTCAGCGATGTCGTGCATGGCACGGCCCATGGTCAGCAGCGGTTGCATCAGGAAGCTGATGAGCATGCCCAGCAGCGCAATGATGATCACCACCGCAATCACCATGGCAATGATCGCCGAGGTGCGGAATTCGCTGAGCATGGCGAACGCGGTTTCCTGGTCGAGCACCAGTGCCACGTACCAGTCCGCCGAAGGCACACCGTTGACGTGAGTGAAGGAGATGAACTGGCTTTTACCGCCGATCTCGACCTCTTTCAGCCCCGGGCTCACGGTCGGTGCCCCATTGGGGTAGGCGTCGGCCAGGCTCTTGAGGACAAAGTTGCTGTCCGGATGGATCAGGATCTTGCCGTCGGCGCTGACGATAAACGCATGGCCGTGGCCACCGAAGTTCAGCGAGTTGATGATCGCGCTGACGCTGGACAGGTCGATGTCTGCACCGGCGACGCCAATCATCTGGCCCTGGCGTTGCACCGGTGTTGCCACCGTGATCACCAGTTTGCCTGAGGACGCTGCGATGTAGGGTTCAGTGACCACCGTCTGTTTTGCACTGTTGGCCGCTTTGTACCAGCCGCGGGCGCGGGGATCGTAGTCGGCGGCGCGATTGCCGGCCGGGACCGAGAACATCACGCCGTCGCTGCCACCGAAATAGCTCAGCTGGAAGTTACTGGTATAGGCCGGCAGGTCGATAGCGCGCTTGAGGCTGGCCGGCGCGGAGCCGTCTATTGCAATCTGCTGGGACAGCGATTGCAGCAACTGAATGCGGCTTTCCAGCCAGGTCTGGATGTTGCTGGTGGTCAGGCTGCCCAGTTCCTGCATCGACGCTTGCGTACTGCTGCGCAGGGTCTGGCGCTGGCGGTAGTCGTTGAACAGGATGAAACAGGCGAATGCAACGGCCACCACGAGGGCGGCAGCCAGCAGGATCTTGTGGCTGAACTTCATGTTTCTGGTCATTAAGTGAGCTACCGCGCAGGGACTGGTGTGGTCGCGATTTGCTCGTGCGAGGGAGTTTGATAATCGCGTGTGGTTAATCGAACCGCGTTATCGTTGGCATCCATCGCGAGCAAGCTCGCTCCTACATGATGTGTCGACCGCACCGTGCCAAAGATTAGGCGTCCTGCTGCAAAATTGGCGAATTGATGAGTGGCGCGGCAAAGTTGCTGATTTTTCGGAACATGGCAGACGAGTGGATCGACAAATAGGCTGCCGGCCGGGGAACCAGATTGGGGTTTTCTCTTCTAAGCTTCTGCTTGGCAGCCATGCCAACCCCCTTCGCCCCAGGAGCTACACCATGTCGCTGCGCTCTATCGCCCTGCTTTCGTTCTGCGTGCTGTTGGCCGCATGCAGCAAGGTCAATCAGGAAAACTATTCGAAGTTGTCCTCGGGCATGCCCAAGGCCGAGGTTGAAACCTTGCTGGGCAAGCCTACCGATTGCTCCGGCGCGCTCGGCATGTCCAGTTGCACCTGGGGCGACAAGAACAGCTTTATCAGCGTGCAGTACGCCGGTGACAAAGTGTTGATGTTTTCTGGCCAAGGCCTGAAGTAAACCGGGGCTTCGCGCCCACGGGAGAAAAACAATGAAGCGGTTATTATTTGTTCTTTTGGTCGGCCTGGTATTGGCCGGCTGCGCCACTTCTGGCGATGAGTCGCTGGCGCCGAAAACGGTCGACAGCGTCAACCTGAAGAAATATCAAGGCACCTGGTATGAGCTGGCGCGCCTGCCGATGTATTTCCAGCGCAACTGTGCGCAATCCGAAGCCCATTACACCCTCAAGTCCGACGGTAATGTGCTGGTGCTGAACCGCTGCCTGACGGCGGATTGGCAATGGGAAGAGGCCAAAGGCACCGCCTGGCCACAAGTGCCAGGCAAGACCGACAAGCTGTGGGTCGAATTCGACAACTGGTTTTCGCGCTTGCTGCCGGGTGTAGCGAAGGGCAATTACTGGGTGCTGTACGTCAGCGACGACTACAAGACTGCCATTGTTGGCGATCCGAGCCGTCGTTACCTGTGGTTGCTGTCACGCAGCCCCACCGTCAACGGCGTAACGCGCGAAGAGCTGCTGAGCAAGGCGCGACAGCAGGGGTACGACACCACGCGATTGATCTGGCGTGCCTCCGATACGCAGATGGCGAAGACTTCGAACTAGCGGGCACCGAAGATCAAAACTGTGGGAGCGAGCCTGCTCGCGATAGCGGTCTGTCAGCCAATATCTCTGTTGGATATGACGGCCTCATCGCGAGCAGGCTCGCTCCCACATTTCGTTTTGCGTTAACCCAATAGATCGCGCAGGACTTGGGTGAACGCACGGCTGCTTTCTTCTTCGCCGGCATGGCGCCCGTCGCGCACGACCCACTGGCCATTGACCAGGACATCGCGCACCTGGCGATCGCCACCGGCAAACAGCCAGCGATTGAGAATGGCGTCACCGCTGGCTGTTGCCAGGTACGGATCGTTGCCATCGAGCACCAGCCAGTCCGCTCGCTTGCCGACTTCCAGTGCGCCAATTGGCTGACCCAGCGCCTGGGCGCCGCCATCCAGTGCCGCGTCATATAACGTGCGGCCAACCATCGGTTGATCGGCGCCATACAGGCGGTTACGCCGCTGGTCACGCAGACGCTGACCGTATTCAAGCCAACGCAACTCCTCCACCACGCTCAATGACACGTGGCTGTCGGAACCGATCCCCATGCGCCCGCCCTGAGCCAGGAAGTCCACCGCCGGGAAAATACCGTCGCCCAGGTTGGCTTCAGTCGTCAGGCACAGGCCGGCAATGGCGCAACTCCTGGCCATCAACGTAACCTCTTCCGGGTTGGCGTGGGTCGCGTGGACCAGGCACCAGCGTTGGTCGACTTCGGTGTTTTCGTATAGCCATTGCAGTGGTCGACGACCGCTCCAGGCCAGGCAGTCATCGACTTCCTTCTGCTGCTCGGCAATATGAATGTGCACCGGGCATTGGGTGTCGCTGGCCGCCAGTACTTCGCTGATCTGCTGGGGCGTGACGGCGCGTAACGAGTGGAAACACAAACCCAGGGACTGCGCCGGCTGTCCGGCCAGGATCGGCTGCAGGCGCGACTGCAGCTTGAGGTAGTTCTCGGTGCTGTTGATAAAGCGCCGCTGACCCTCGTTCGGCGCCTGGCCGCCGAAGCCGGAATGGCTGTAGAGCACGGGCAGCAGCGTCAGGCCTATGCCGGCAGACGCCGCCGCCTGGCTGATACGCAGCGCCAGTTCTGCAGGATCGGCATACGCCTGGCCGCTGGTGTCGTGGTGCACGTAATGAAATTCGGCGACCGACGTATAGCCCGCCTTGAGCATCTCGATGTACAGCTGACGAGCGATGACGCCGAGCTGCTCCGGGCTGATTTTTCCGACGAGACGGTACATCAGGTCGCGCCAGGTCCAGAAACTGTCGTTTGGATTGCCTGCCACTTCCGCCAGCCCGGCCATCGCCCGCTGGAATGCGTGGGAGTGCAGATTCGGCATGCTCGGCAGCAGCGGCCCCTTTATCCGTTCGGCGCCATCTGCTTGAGAATTGGCCTGGACAAGGGTCAGCGCGCCATCGGCGCTGACCTCAAGACGTACATCATTGGCCCATCCGTTAGGCAGCAGTGCGCGTTCGGCAAAGAAGGCGGACATGGTTCAGCACCCCATCGTGTGTTATTTGTATATACATATACAGACGTTTGCCTCGTCGGTAAACTCCGGCAAGCTAGCAATCTCATCCAGATGAACAAGGATTAACCGTGCCGACTCCGCCTGCTGTCTCTCCGTTGGCCGCGAACATGGGCGACAGTCCGGCGCCCCTGTACGCCCGCGTCAAACAGATGATCACCCAGCAAATCGACAGTGGTAACTGGCCGCCGCATTACCGCGTGCCCTCGGAAAGCGAACTGGTCAGCCAGCTGGGTTTCAGCCGCATGACCATCAACCGTGCCCTGCGCGAGATGACCGCCGACGGCCTGTTGGTGCGTATGCAGGGTGTGGGTACGTTCGTTGCCGAGCCGAAAAGCCAGTCGGCCCTGTTTGAAGTGCACAACATCGCCGACGAAATCGCCTCTCGCGGCCATCGTCACACCTGCAAGGTGATCACCCTGGAAGAAGAAGCCGCCGGCTCCGAGCGTGCACTGGCGCTGGACATGCGCGAAGGCCAGAAGGTATTTCACTCGCTGATCGTGCACTTCGAGAATGATATTCCGGTGCAGATCGAAGACCGTTTTGTTAACGCGCTGGTGGCCCCGGATTACCTCAAGCAGGACTTCACCCTGCAAACGCCGTACGCCTACCTCAACCAGGTCGCACCGCTGACTGAAGGCGAGCACGTGGTCGAGGCGATACTGGCTGAGGCCAGCGAATGCAAATTGCTACAAATTGAAAAAGGCGAGCCATGCCTGCTGATTCGTCGCCGGACCTGGTCGGGGCGTCAGCCGGTGACTGCCGCCCGGTTGATCCACCCCGGTTCCCGTCATCGTCTGGAAGGTCGGTTCCATAAATGAACATGAAGGTTTTACGCGCCAAAGATTACCCACGCATGCCATGGAAAAACGGCGGAGGCAGCACTGAGGAAATTACCCGGGATGCGGGCACGGGCCTGGACGGTTTCGGTTGGCGCCTGTCGATTGCCGATATTGGCGAGTCGGGCGGGTTTTCCACGTTCGCCGGTTATCAGCGGGTGATTACCGTACTGCAGGGCGATGGCATGACGTTGCGCGTCGACGGCCAGGACACGCCTGCGTTGTTACCGCTGGAGCCGTTTGCTTTTAGTGGTGAGAGCCAGGTGTCTTGCACACTGCTTGGTGGACCGATTCGCGATTTCAACCTGATTTATGCGCCGCAGCGTTACGACGCGCGGTTGCAGTGGCTGGCAGGGGAGCAGCGGTTTTTCAGTTCGGCGGGGACTGTGCTGGTGTTCAGTGTCACTGACGCGTTAGAAGTGAAAGTCGGTAACAGTGCCCAGCAATTGGGCCGCCATGATTGCCTACAGGTTGATGGTAATGCCGGTCTGCTGGAAGTCTCCAGTGGCGGTAATTGCTGTGTGATTGAGCTGATCGCGCGCTGATCCAAGCTTCTAAAAGATCGCAGCCTTCGGCAGCTCCTACAGGATGTACGCCATCTCATCGTAGGAGCTGCCGAAGGCTGCGATCTTTTGCTTTCCGGCGTTCCAAAACGCGCACCACTTTGTTACCGAACGCCCCAGGGTGGCGCAAAACCGCGCTCCAGTAACAGCCCTCCCAGGTGCGTTCAAATTCTCCGAAAAAATTTCATGCACGTCAAAACCCTTGATCTACAGGCTCTGCACTTCTTTCAGAATTTTTCTTGAACAGCCATCCAGCAAGTTGGCCGCTTGATTGCATATGCTTGTATGTACAAGTAAAGACGTATGCGTATGAGTCGATCAGGACTCCTCGCAGCGTCAACTGATTCGCTTGTGGCGCAACGACGCGCACAGGCTGGCTTGCCCACTGCCAGGGTTGGTTTGAATTGATCGCTGAGGAGTCTTTTTCGTGACTGACAACAAAACCACTAAGTTTCGTGACGTAGAAATCCGTGCCGCCCGCGGTAACAAGCTGACCGCCAAGAGCTGGCTGACCGAAGCGCCGCTGCGCATGTTGATGAACAACCTCGACCCGGAAGTTGCCGAGAACCCTAAAGAACTGGTGGTTTACGGTGGTATCGGGCGTGCGGCACGTAACTGGGAGTGCTACGACAAGATCGTCGAAAGCCTGACCAACCTGAACGACGACGAGACCCTGCTGGTGCAATCCGGCAAGCCGGTCGGCGTGTTCAAGACTCACAGCAACGCACCGCGGGTACTGATCGCCAACTCCAACCTGGTGCCCCACTGGGCGAGCTGGGAGCACTTCAACGAACTCGACGCCAAAGGCCTGGCCATGTACGGCCAGATGACCGCCGGCAGCTGGATCTACATCGGCAGCCAGGGCATCGTCCAGGGCACCTACGAAACCTTCGTCGAAGCCGGTCGCCAACACTACAACGATGACCTCAAGGGGCGTTGGGTGCTGACCGCTGGCCTGGGCGGGATGGGTGGCGCCCAGCCACTGGCGGCAACCCTGGCCGGCGCTTGCTCGCTGAACATCGAGTGCCAGCAGGTGAGCATCGATTTCCGCCTGAACAGCCGTTATGTCGACGAACAGGCCACTGACCTCGACGACGCGCTGGCGCGTATCGACAAATACACCAAGGAAGGCAAGGCAATTTCCATTGCGCTGCTGGGTAACGCGGCCGAGATCCTGCCGGAACTGGTCAAGCGCGGCGTGCGCCCGGACATGGTCACCGACCAGACCAGCGCCCACGATCCGCTCAATGGTTACCTGCCGGCCGGCTGGACTTGGGAAGAGTACCGCGCTCGCGCCAAGACCGAGCCTGCTGCCGTGGTCAAGGCTGCCAAGCAATCGATGGCCGTGCACGTTAAAGCGATGCTCGAGTTCCAGAAGCAAGGCATCCCGACCTTCGACTACGGCAACAACATCCGCCAGATGGCCCAGGAAGAGGGTGTGGAAAATGCCTTCGACTTCCCTGGCTTCGTGCCGGCCTACATCCGTCCGCTGTTCTGCCGAGGCATTGGTCCGTTCCGCTGGGCGGCACTGTCGGGTAACGCTGAAGACATCTACAAGACCGACGCGAAAGTAAAAGAGCTGATCCCGGACGACGCTCACCTGCACAACTGGTTGGACATGGCGCGCGAACGCATCAGCTTCCAGGGTCTGCCGGCACGTATCTGCTGGGTTGGCCTGGGCCTGCGCGCCAAGCTTGGCCTGGCGTTCAACGAAATGGTGCGCAGCGGTGAGCTGTCGGCACCGATCGTGATCGGTCGTGACCACCTGGATTCCGGCTCTGTTGCCAGCCCGAACCGCGAAACCGAATCGATGCAGGACGGTTCCGACGCCGTGTCCGACTGGCCACTGCTTAACGCTCTGCTGAACACCGCGAGCGGTGCGACCTGGGTTTCCCTGCACCACGGCGGCGGCGTCGGCATGGGCTTCTCCCAGCACTCGGGCATGGTGATTGTCTGCGACGGTACTGATGAGGCGGCTGAGCGAATTGCACGCGTGCTGCACAACGACCCGGCAACCGGGGTCATGCGTCACGCCGATGCGGGTTACCAGATCGCGATCGACTGCGCCAAGGAACAGGGGCTGAACCTGCCGATGATTACCGGTAAATAACGCGACCCCCTGTGGGAGCTGGCTTGCCAGCGATAGCGACGGCCCTGCTGGAATTGATGTTGAAGGTGCTGACGTCATTGCTGGCAAGCCAGCTCCCACAGAGCCCGAGTAAGCCCGACAGAACAATTAAAACAATCCACAGAGGTTGAATCATGGCTGTTAACAACGAACGTGCAGGCACTAAACCCTTGATCGAGAAGCGCTCGATCGACTACATCCCGGAAGCGGAAAGACACGGTCGTCTGTTGAGCCAGTTCACCCTGTGGATGGGTGCCAACCTTCAAATCACCGCGATTGTCACCGGGGCCCTGGCCGTGGTGCTGGGCGGTGATGTGTTCTGGTCGTTGATCGGTCTGTTGATCGGGCAATTGCTGGGCGGTGGGGTGATGGCGTTGCATGCGGCGCAAGGGCCCAAGCTGGGCTTGCCGCAGATGATTTCCAGCCGGGTGCAGTTCGGCGTGTATGGCGCGGCGATCCCGATCGTGCTGGTGTGCCTGATGTACCTGGGCTTCACCGCCACCGGAACCGTACTGTCCGGCCAGGCGCTGGGCCAGTTGTTCGGCGTCAGCGACAGCGTCGGTATCCTCATCTTCGCCAGTGTCATTGTGCTGGTCACGGTGCTTGGTTATCGGGTGATCCACTGGATTGGCCGTGTCGCCAGCGTCATCGGCGTGATTGCCTTTGTCTACCTGTTCTACCGCCTGATGAGCCAGACAGACGTCGGCGCACTCCTGCAAATTCGCCACTTCAGCTGGAGCAGCTTCCTGCTGGCGGTATCACTCGCCGCGTCCTGGCAGATCGCGTTCGGCCCGTACGTGGCTGACTATTCTCGCTACCTGCCAAGCAGCACGTCTTCGGTGAAAACCTTCTTTGCCGCCGGCGCGGGTTCGGTAATTGGCGCACAAGTGGCGATGATTCTCGGCGTGTTTGCCGCCGCTTCGGCCAACGGGCAGTTCGCCGGCCATGAAGTGGCCTACATTGTGGGCCTGGGCGGTACCGGTGCCACCGCTGCGTTGCTGTACTTCAGCATCGCATTCGGCAAGGTCACCATCTCTACGCTGAACTCCTATGGCAGCTTCATGTGTATCGCGACCATCATCAGCGGTTTTCGTGGTCACCTGCAGGTGTCGCGCTTGCAGCGACTGGTGTTCGTTCTGTTCATTGTCGGCACTGCGACCCTGATCGCGCTGCTCGGCCAGCACTCGTTCCTCGGTGCGTTCAAGTCCTTCATCCTGTTCCTGCTGGCGTTCTTCACGCCATGGAGCGCGATCAACCTGGTGGACTACTACTGCATCACCCGCGAACGTTATGACGTGCCGGCGCTGGCCGATCCCAATGGCCGCTACGGTCGCTGGAACGCCCTGGGTATCAGCATCTATGTGTTCGGTGTATTGGTGCAGCTGCCGTTCATCGCCACCAAGTTCTACACCGGTCCGCTGGTGGAAGCCATGGGCGGTGTGGATATTTCCTGGATCATCGGCCTGGTGCTTCCAGCCGCTCTATATTACGTGTGCGCCAAAAAATGGCATGGCACCGTACCCGATCAACTGATCCTGCCAGTCGAGCAGGACAGCGTTGCACCACCAAAAACCAGCGGGGCCGGTCGCGCTGCGGCGCAGGCCTGATTGGACGTGGACAGGGCTGGATGCCTCTTGACTGCCGTAAGCCCATTCATGATTAGGAGCGTCACGACAATGAAATCGAACAAGACCCTGCTGACCGCACTACTTTCCATGGGCCTGCTCGCCAGTGCCGGCGCCACCCAGGCAGCCGGCTGGTGCGAGTCGGGCAAACCGGTGAAATTTGCCGGCCTGAACTGGGAAAGCGGCATGTTGCTGACCGACGTGCTGCAGGTCGTGCTGGAGAAAGGCTACGACTGCAAGACCGACAGCCTGCCGGGCAACTCCATCACCATGGAAAACGCTTTGAGCAGCAACGATATCCAGGTTTTCGCCGAGGAGTGGGTGGGCCGTAGCGAGGTCTGGAACAAGGCCGAGAAGGCCGGCAAGGTCGTCGGGGTCGGCGCTCCTGTTACCGGCGCCGTAGAAGGCTGGTATGTGCCGCGTTACGTCATCGAGGGCGACCCCAGCCGCAAGCTGGAAGCCAAGGCCCCTGACCTGAAGAACATCGCCGACCTGGCCAAGTACGCTGCAGTGTTCAAGGATCAGGAAGAGCCGTCCAAAGGCCGTTTCTACAACTGCCCGGCTGGCTGGACATGCGAGCTGGACAACAGCGAGATGCTCAAGAGCTACGGCCTGGAAAGCACCTACACCAACTTCCGCCCAGGCACCGGCCCGGCGCTGGATGCGGCAGTGCTGTCGAGCTACAAGCGCGGCGAGCCGATCCTGTTCTACTACTGGTCGCCAACTCCGCTGATGGGCCAGGTCGACCTGGTCAAGCTCGAAGAAAAACCGGGCGTGGACAAGAGCGTGACCATCAAGGTCGGCCTGTCCAAGACCTTCCACGACGAAGCCCCGGAACTGGTGGCGGTGCTGGAAAAGGTCAACCTGCCAATCGACTTGCTGAACCAGAACCTGGGGCGCATGGCCAAGGAGCGGATCGCTTCGCCAAAACTGGCGAAAATCTTCCTCAAGGAACATCCTGAAGTCTGGCATGCATGGGTGAGCGAAGACGCTGCCAGGAAAATCGACGCGGCCTTGTAGGTCCAGCGTTCCGACTGTCGAGCCCGGCAGTCGGGTGCTGCATCTCAACCCCCTTGATCGAGAGTCTCTTATGTTTCCCGAAAGCTTTACCTTTTCCATCGCCGACTGGGTCAACGGTTGGGTCGATTCGCTGGTCACCAACTACGGCGATGTGTTCCGGCAGATCTCCGACACCCTGTTGTGGGCCATCGTCAATCTTGAGGGGCTGCTGCGTGCTGCGCCCTGGTGGCTGATGCTGGCGATCGTGGCGGGCGTTGCCTGGCACGCGACCCGCAAGGTTGTGACCACTGCCGTTATCGTCGGCTTGCTGTTCCTGGTCGGCGCCGTCGGTCTCTGGGACAAGCTGATGCAAACCCTCGCGCTGATGATGGTCGCGACGGTGATATCGGTACTGATCGGCATACCGCTGGGCATCCTCTCGGCGCGCAGCAATCGCCTGCGTTCGGTGCTGATGCCATTGCTCGACATCATGCAGACCATGCCGAGTTTCGTGTACCTGATTCCGGTATTGATGTTGTTCGGCCTGGGCAAGGTCCCGGCGATTTTCGCCACGGTGATCTACGCCGCGCCGCCGCTGATCCGCCTGACCGACCTGGGCATTCGCCAGGTCGACGGTGAAGTGATGGAAGCGATCAACGCCTTCGGTGCCAACCGCTGGCAGCAACTGTTCGGCGTGCAACTGCCGCTGGCCCTGCCGAGCATCATGGCCGGGATCAACCAGACCACCATGATGGCCCTGTCGATGGTGGTAATCGCCTCGATGATCGGTGCCCGTGGCCTGGGAGAGGATGTGCTGGTAGGGATTCAGACCCTCAACGTCGGACGAGGCCTGGAGGCCGGCCTGGCGATCGTGATTCTGGCAGTGGTCATCGACCGCATTACTCAGGCGTATGGTCGGCCACGGCATGAGGTGAGCAAATGAACGACGTAACCGTGAGCAAAATCGAAGTCAAAAACGTCTTCAAGATTTTTGGCAACCGTGCGCAGGATGCGCTGGCCATGGTCGGCCAAGGCAAGACCAAGGACCAGGTGCTGGCCGAAACCGGCTGCGTGGTCGGGGTCAACGACCTGTCGTTGAGCATCGGCACTGGCGAGATTTTCGTGATCATGGGCCTGTCCGGTTCGGGCAAGTCGACGCTGGTGCGTCACTTCAATCGCCTGATCGACCCCACCAGCGGCGCGATCCTGGTGGACGGTGTGGACATCCTGCAATACGACATGGAAGCCCTGCGCGAATTTCGCCGGCACAAGATCAGCATGGTGTTCCAGAGCTTCGGTCTGCTGCCGCACAAGACCGTGGTGGAGAACGTCGCCTACGGCCTGAAAGTGCGTGGCGAGAGCAAGCAGATGTGCTCCGAGCGCGCGCTGCACTGGATCAACACCGTGGGCCTCAAGGGTTACGAAAACAAATACCCGCATCAGCTCTCGGGCGGCATGCGCCAACGGGTGGGCCTGGCCCGGGCCTTGGCCGCAGACACGGACATCATCCTGATGGACGAAGCGTTCAGCGCTCTCGACCCGCTGATCCGCGCGGAGATGCAGGACCAGCTGCTGGAGCTGCAGAAGACCTTGCACAAGACCATCGTGTTCATCACGCACGACCTGGATGAGGCGGTGCGCATTGGTAACCGGATCGCGATCCTCAAGGATGGGCGGTTGATCCAGGTGGGTACGCCGCGCGAGATCCTGCATTCGCCGGCGGATGAGTATGTCGACCGGTTTGTGCAGCGGCGGGCAGCGGTGGTTTGAAGATATTTGCGGTGTAAGTGCTGGCCCCATCGCGGGCAAGCCTTGCTCCCACAGGGATTGGGTTTGTTCCACAGTTTGTGTGCACACCTCGGAACCTGTGGGAGCTGGCTTGCCAGCGATGGCGTCGGCGATGCTGCATCAATATTCAGGTATGAGGTAGAGATGTCCCAGGCTGAAACAATCGTTATCGCCGACGCCCCAATGCGTTGGCAGGATGTGGTCTCGGTTGCCCGTCATGGCGCACAGCTTGAGCTGTCGGCGCAGGTCTGGGCGCGGATCGAGAACGCCCAAGCCATCGTCCAGCGCATCGTCGCCAGCGGCGAGCGCGCGTACGGCGTCAACACTGGTCTGGGCGCACTGTGCAACGTCTCGCTGAAAGACGAGCAACTCAGCCAGCTGTCGCGCAACACGCTGCTCAGCCACGCCTGTGGCGTCGGCGCTCCATTGGCCGACGAGCAGACCCGCGCAATCATGTGTGCGGCGATCCGCAATTTCAGTCATGGCAAATCCGGCATTCACCGTCGAGTGATCGAAGCGCTGCTGGCGCTGGTCAATCGAGGCATCACCCCGCAAGTGCCTTCCCAGGGTTCAGTCGGTTATCTGACCCACATGGCGCACATCGGCATCGTGCTGTTGGGTGTCGGCACTGTGAGCTATCGCGGGAAAATAGTTTCTGCGCAGCAAGCCCTGGCCGAAGAAGGTCTGCAACCGGTCCAGCTCGGTGCCAAGGATGGCCTGTGCCTGGTCAACGGCACGCCGTGCATGACCGGCCTGAGCTGCCTGGCGATTGCTGATGCCACGCGTCTGCTGCAATGGGCTGATGTGATCGGTGCGATGAGCTTTGAAGCCCAGCGTGGCCAGATCGCGGCGTTCGATGCCGAGATCATTGCGCTCAAACCACATCCTGGCATGCAGCAGGTCGGGCTCAACTTGCGAGCGTTGCTGGATGGCAGTGAAGTGATCGCGTCGAGCAAGGGCGTGCGCACGCAGGATGCGCTGAGCATCCGCTCGATCCCGCAGGTTCACGGCGCCGCCCGCGATCAGCTGGAGCACGCCAGAAAGCAGATTGAAACCGAGCTCAACTCGGTCACCGATAACCCGATGCTGCTGGGCACACCGGACGATTTCCGCATCATGTCCCAGGCCAACCCGCATGGTCAGTCAGTGGCCCTGGCCGCTGATTTGCTGGCCATTGCCATGGCGGAAATCGGCTCCATTGCCGAGCGGCGCCTGGACCGCTTGATCAACCCGCATGTCAGCGGTCTGCCGGCATTCCTGGTGGCCAATCCCGGGGTGAACTCCGGGATGATGATCGTCCAGTACGTCGCCGCTTCGCTGTGCGCGGAGAACCGTCAGTTGGCGCAACCGGCGGTGCTCGACAACTACGTCACCTCGGGTCTGCAGGAAGATCACCTGAGCATGGGCACCAATGCCGCGCTGAAGCTGCATCGCGCGCTGGAAAACTGCACGCAGATCCTGGCGATCGAATACTTGCTGGCCGCCCAGGCGTTCGAATTCCTCAAGCCGCAACGTTTTGGCGTCGGCACCGATATCGCCTGGCGCCTGCTGCGTGAACAGGTTCCGGCCTACGATCAGGATCGTTGGCTGGCTCCGGACATTGCCGCCGCCGCCAGCGTGCTGAAAGATCCGCAGCGGCTGCACGACGCGTTACCGAATTTGCACTGACCGATACCCACACCAGCGTGCCAAGGCGCGGATCGTCCAGAAGACGAGAGGCGACGGATAACGGAATGCTCCGGAGCGACTGGTAGTTAATAACAAACTCTCATAAGGAGCATTTGAATGACTGCGCTAAACCTGATTCCCGGCCAACTGAGCCTTGCCCAACTGCGCGATGTTTATCAGCAGCCGGTCAAAATCAGCCTTGACGACAGCGCCTCGGCGCAGATCGAGGCCAGCGTTGCCTGCGTTGAGCAGATACTCGCCGAGAACCGCACCGCCTACGGCATCAACACCGGTTTCGGTCTGCTGGCCTCGACTCGCATCGCCAGCGAAGACCTGGAAAACCTGCAGCGCTCACTGGTGCTGTCCCATGCCGCCGGTGTTGGCGAGCCGATCAGCGACGCCCTGGTGCGGCTGGTCATGGTGCTCAAGGTCAACAGCCTGAGTCGTGGTTTCTCCGGCATTCGCCGGGTGGTGATCGATGCGTTGATCGCGTTGATCAACGCCGAGGTCTACCCGCACATTCCGTTGAAAGGTTCGGTCGGTGCTTCCGGTGACCTGGCGCCGCTGGCGCATATGTCCCTGGTGCTGCTGGGTGAGGGCAAGGCGCGCTACAAGGGCGAATGGCTGGAGGCGACCGAAGCGTTGAAAGTCGCCGGCCTGACCCCGCTGACCTTGGCGGCAAAGGAAGGCCTGGCGCTGCTCAACGGTACCCAGGTGTCCACCGCCTACGCCCTGCGCGGCCTGTTTGAAGGTGAAGACCTGTTCGCCGGCGCCGTGGCGCTGGGGGCCCTGACGGTCGAGGCGGTACTGGGCTCGCGCTCGCCATTCGACGCACGCATCCACGCCGCTCGCGGGCAAAAAGGCCAGATCGACGCCGCTGCTGCTTACCGCGATTTGCTCGGCGAGCGCAGTGACGTGTCTGACTCGCACCAGAACTGCGATAAGGTCCAGGACCCATACTCCCTGCGCTGCCAGCCGCAAGTCATGGGCGCCTGCCTGACGCAATTGCGCCAGGCTGCCGAAGTGCTGGCGGTCGAAGCCAACGCGGTGTCGGATAACCCGCTGGTGTTCGCCGCCGAAGGCGACGTGATTTCCGGCGGTAACTTCCACGCCGAGCCGGTGGCCATGGCTGCGGACAACATGGCCTTGGCCATCGCTGAAATCGGTTCCCTGAGTGAACGTCGCATTTCGCTGATGATGGACAAGCACATGTCGCAATTGCCGCCGTTCCTTGTGGCCAATGGTGGCGTCAACTCCGGGTTCATGATCGCCCAGGTGACGGCGGCGGCACTGGCCAGCGAGAACAAGGCGCTGTCCCATCCGCATTCGGTCGACAGCCTGCCGACTTCGGCCAACCAGGAAGACCACGTATCGATGGCACCGGCTGCGGGCAAGCGTTTGTGGGAAATGGCCGAGAATACGCGTGGGGTGCTGGCGGTGGAGTGGCTGGCAGCGTGCCAGGGCCTGGATCTGCGTGAAGGCTTGAAGACCTCGGCGAAGCTGGAAAAAGCTCGCGCCATTTTGCGTGCTGAAGTGGCGTTTTATGAGAAGGACCGGTTCTTTGCGCCGGACATCAACGCGGCGACTGAATTGTTGGCGACGCGTTGTTTGAATGATCTGGTCTCGGTGAAGTTGCTGCCGAGCCTGTAAGGCCGCTCATGTAGGAGCTGCCGAAGGCTGCGATCTTTTGATCTTGCTTATTAAAAGATCGCAGCCTCGTTGCACTCGACAGCTCCTACAGGTGAATGCGTATCTCTTGTGGGAGCGGGCTTGCTCGCGAATCGATTTTGAACAAGACGAGGAACTCGGGATGAAAACGCTCTGGCAACACTGCCACGTCGCAACCATGGCGCAAGGCGTCTACTCGGTCATCGAGGACGCGGCCATCGTGACGTCCGGTGCGCTCATAGAGTGGATTGGCCCACGTGCCGACCTGCCGGCAGGCGACTACCCGGCGGTCAACGATTTGAATGGGGCCTGGGTTACGCCAGGCCTGATCGACTGCCACACCCATACGGTGTTCGGCGGTAACCGCAGCGGCGAGTTCGAACAGCGCCTGCAAGGCTTGAGCTACGCCGAAATCGCCAACCAGGGCGGGGGCATCGCCAGCACCGTGCGCGCCACCCGTGCCGCGAGTGAAGATGAACTGTTCGCCAGCGCGGCCAAGCGACTCAAAAGCCTGATGCGCGACGGCGTAACTACGGTAGAGATCAAATCCGGCTACGGCCTGGACCTGGCCAGCGAACGCAAGATCCTGCAGGTGATCCGCCGCCTGGGCGCCGAATTGCCGATCAGCGTGCGCAGCACCTGCCTGGCCGCTCACGCCTTGCCTCCCGAATATGCTGATCGCGCCGACGCCTACATCGAGCACATCTGCACTGAAATGCTTCCGGCTCTGGCCGCCGAAGGCCTGGTGGACGCGGTCGACGCGTTCTGCGAATACCTGGCGTTCTCGCCAGAGCAGGTCGAGCGTGTGTTCGTCACTGCTCAGGGGCTCGGCCTGCCAGTCAAGCTGCATGCCGAGCAATTGTCGTCCCTGCACGGCTCCAGCCTGGCCGCGCGTTACCACGCGCTGTCCGCCGACCACCTGGAGTTCATGGACGAAGACGACGCCATCGCCATGGCGGCTTCCGGCACCGTCGCGGTGCTGCTGCCGGGCGCGTTCTACTTCCTGCGCGAAACCCAATTGCCGCCCATGGAAGCCCTGCGCAAGCACGGCGTGAAAATCGCCATCGCCAGCGACCTCAACCCGGGCACTTCGCCGGCGCTGTCGTTACGCCTGATGCTGAACATGGCCTGCACCTGCTTCCGCATGACCCCCGAAGAAGCCCTCGCCGGCGCGACCATCCATGCCGCTACGGCATTGGGCATGGCCGGCACCCATGGTTCGCTGGAAGCCGGCAAGGTCGCGGACTTTGTGGCCTGGCAAATCGATCGTCCTGCCGACCTGTCGTACTGGCTGGGCGGCGATCTGGAAAAACGCGTCGTGCGCCACGGCGTCGAAACGAGCGTATAGGAGAGCAGCTGTGGACAAGGTTCTGAATTTCCAACAAGGTCGTGTGCCGCTGCTGATCAGCATGCCTCACGCGGGCCTGCGCCTGACTCCCGCGGTCGAGGCCGGGTTGATTCCTGACGCGCGCAGCCTGCCGGATACCGACTGGCACATTCCCAGGCTCTATGAGTTTGCCGCTGAATTGGGCGCCAGCACGCTGGCGGCCGAGTACTCGCGCTTTGTCATCGACCTGAATCGACCGTCTGACGACAAGCCGTTGTACGCCGGGGCGACCACCGGTCTGTACCCGGCCACGCTGTTCGACGGCATCCCGTTGTTCAGCGAAGGCATGGAACCGTCACCGGCAGAGCGGGCGACCTATCTGGAACAGATCTGGACGCCGTATCACCGCACCTTGCAGAACGAACTGGCGCGCCTGAAGGCCGAGTTCGGCTACGCGTTGCTGTTCGATGCGCACTCGATTCGCTCGATCATCCCGCACCTGTTCGACGGCAAGCTGCCGGACTTCAACCTTGGCACCTTCAATGGCGCCAGTTGCGACCCACAGCTGGCCACCGAACTGGAAGCGATCTGCGCTCGCCACACCGATTACAGCCATGTGCTCAATGGTCGTTTCAAGGGCGGCCACATCACCCGGCATTACGGCAACCCGGCGCAAAACATTCATGCGGTGCAGCTGGAGCTGGGCCAGTGCACGTACATGGAAGAGTTTGAGCCGTTCCGCTATCGACCGGACCTGGCAGCACCGACGCAGGTGGTGCTTCGGGAGTTATTGCAAGGGTTGCTGGCTTGGGGCCAGAAGCACTGAAGCCAACTGCGCGCGCGTGCTCAATCACGTAATTCGGGTTTATGATGCCAGACGGCAGAATAATAGAAGTCCCCACAGGGATGACCTCGACCCCTTACGGAGCGCGCAATGCAGACTTTGTACCCGCAGATCAAACCCTACGCCCGGCACGATCTGGCCGTCGATGGAACCCACACGCTGTATGTCGACGAAAGTGGTTCGCCGCAAGGCTTGCCTGTGGTGTTTATCCACGGTGGCCCGGGCGCCGGGTGTGATGCCCAGAGCCGTCGGTACTTCGACCCGAATCTGTATCGCATTGTCACCTTCGACCAGCGTGGCTGTGGTCGCTCCACGCCCCATGCCAGCCTGGAAAACAACACCACCTGGGATCTGGTCGCCGACCTGGAGCGAATCCGCAAGCACCTGGGCATCGACAAATGGGTGCTGTTCGGTGGCTCCTGGGGCTCGACCCTGGCACTGGCCTATGCGCAGACCCATCCGGAACGTGTTCACGGCCTGATCCTGCGTGGGATTTTTCTCTGCCGGCCGCAGGAAATCGAATGGTTCTATCAGGCGGGCGCCAGCCGGCTGTTCCCTGACTATTGGCAGGATTACATTGCACCGATCCCGCTGGACGAACGTGAGGATCTGCTCGGCGCGTTCCACCGGCGCCTGACCGGCAATGACCAGATTGCCCAGATGCACGCGGCGAAGGCCTGGTCCACCTGGGAAGGCCGGACCGCGACCCTGCGCCCGAACCCACTGGTCGTCGACCGCTTCTCGGAGCCCCAGCGAGCCTTGTCGATCGCCCGGATCGAGTGCCATTATTTCACCAACAACGCTTTTCTCGAGCCTAACCAACTGATCCGCGACATGGGCAAGATCGCCCATCTGCCCGGCGTGATTGTTCATGGCCGCTACGACGTGATCTGCCCACTGGATAACGCCTGGGAACTGCACCAGAACTGGCCGAACAGTGAACTGCAGGTGATTCGTGACGCCGGCCATGCCGCCTCCGAGCCGGGCATTACCGATGCGCTGGTGCGCGCCGCCGATCTGATGGCGCGCCGCATGCTCGACCTTTCGCCTGAAGAAGCATGAAGGCTCTGCTGCAACGCGTGAGCAGCGCGCGAGTCGAGGTGGAGGGTGAAGTGGTCGGTGCAATCGACCAGGGTTTGCTGGTGCTGGTGGCGGTCGAACCCGACGATACACGGGCCAGCGCCGACAAACTTCTGCATAAGCTGCTTAACTATCGGGTGTTCAGTGACGCCGAGGGCAAGATGAACTGGTCCTTGGTGGATGTGTGCGGTGGTTTGCTGCTGGTCTCTCAGTTCACCCTGGCCGCTGATACCAAGAGCGGGTTGCGCCCCAGCTTCTCGACTGCTGCCCCTCCGGCACTGGGCGAAGAGCTTTTTGACTATCTATTAGGCAAAGCGAAACAAATGCATGGCACAGTGACATCAGGTAGATTCGGCGCGGATATGCAGGTGTATCTGGTCAATGATGGCCCGGTCACCTTCCTGTTACAGGCCTGAAAGCGCTTGAAACATCTTTTTAAGCGCATTTCGAGCGGAAACAGGGGGTTTTCGCGATAAATACTTTGTTACCCCTGATGCGTTGTAACGCGGCCTACTAGATAATCGCGCGCTACGGGGATCAGCGTTCGTTGGTCCATTTTGACTTAGGTAGAGACTTGTCCTGGACCTGTTGGGGAATCATTTTGCCCCATGGGAGTCGGAACAATGCTCGCCAACCTGGCATATAGATAGCTGGCCGTTGGTTTTTTGATCTGTTTTCGGCGAGGGTTGCTCGTGATTGTTAGTCCCTGTATTGCACCAAAATTGTCTGCCAAACGGCTACGAAGCGCTCTGGTAGCGGGCTCTGCACTGCTTTGCCTGCTCAGCGCCGGCCAGCTTTGGGCATTCAGTCTGGATGATGTGTCGGTCAAGGCAAAAGAGCTGGCCGGGCAGAAATACGAAGCCCCGCGCAGTAATCTGCCGAACGAATTCCGTGATATGAAGTTCGCGGACTATCAAAAAATTCGTTTCCTCACCGAAAAAGCCGAATGGGCCGATCAGAAAACCCCGTTCAAGCTGTCGTTCTATCACCAGGGCATGCACTTCGATACCCCGGTGAAAATCAACGAAATCACGGCCAATACGGTCGAGGAGATCAAATACGACCCAAGTCGTTTTGATTTCGGCGACGTCAAGTTTGATCCCAAGGCCACTGAGCAACTGGGTTATGCCGGTTTCCGTGTGCTGTACCCGATCAACAAGGCCGACAAGCAGGACGAAATCATGACCATGCTGGGCGCGAGCTACTTCCGCGTCGTCGGCAAGGGTCACACCTATGGTTTGTCCGCCCGTGGCATGGCCATTGATACCGCTTTGCCTTCCGGCGAAGAATTCCCGCGTTTCACCGAGTTCTGGATCCAACAGCCAAAACCGGGTGACAAGCACCTGGTGATCTTTGCGCTGCTCGACTCCCCGCGTGCGACCGGTGCCTACCGCCTGACCCTGCGTCCGGGCAGCGATACCATCGTCGACGTCAAGGCGCAGATGTTCCTGCGCGACAAGGTCACCAAACTGGGCATCGCCCCACTGACCAGCATGTTCCTGTTCGGCGCCAACCAGCCATCCAAGGTGCTCAACTACCGTCGTGAACTGCACGACTCCAGCGGCCTGGCGATCCATGCCGGCAACGGTGAGTGGATCTGGCGCCCGCTGAACAACCCTAAGCACCTGTCCGTCAGCAACTTCGCCGTGGAGAACCCGCGCGGTTTTGGTCTGCTGCAACGTGGTCGCGACTTCAGCCACTATGAAGACCTGGACGACCGCTACGACAAGCGCCCAAGTGCCTGGATCGAGCCAAAAGGCGATTGGGGCAAGGGTTCTGTCGACCTGGTGGAAATCCCGACTGCCGATGAAACCAACGACAACATCGTGGCGTTCTGGAGTCCGGAAAAACTGCCTGAGCCAGGCCAGCCGCTGGATGTCGCCTACCGCCTGCACTGGACGATCGATGAAGCGGCGCTGCACGCACCCGATAGCGCCTGGGTCAGCCAGACCCTGCGTTCCACCGGTGACGTCAAGCAGTCCAACCTGATCCGTCAGCCGGACGGCAGCGTTGCCTACCTGGTGGACTTCGAAGGCCCGTCCCTGGCAGCCCTGCCGCCTGAGACTGACGTTCGCAGCCAGGTCAGCGTCGGTGACAACGCCGAACTGGTCGAGAACAGCGTGCGTTACAACCCTGTAACCAAGGGCTGGCGCCTGACCCTGCGGATGAAGATCAAGGATCCGGGTAAATCCACCGAGATGCGTGCTGCACTGGTGCAGAACATCGTACCTGAGGACCTGGCCAAGACTTCGTTGCCTGTTTCCAGCTCGTCCGTGGCCAAGGCCGACAAGGTTGCCGCCAAGCAGCAGGAGAAGGCGGACAAGGAAACCAAGCTGGCAGAGGCCAAGCAGGCTGATGCCAAGCCAGTAGCGGATACCGCCAACAAGGACAACAAAGACGCCAAGCAGCCTGCAGCTGCCGATGCGGCCCCAGCCACACCGGAATCGGCGCCGACTGAAGAAGTCCTGACCGAGACCTGGAGCTACCAGTTGCCTGCCGATGAGTAATTCTCAAGTACAGCCAGAGACGCTTGCCGAGTATCTGGCGCATCTGCCGATGACCGACCAGCAGCGCTCGGAACTCGCGGGCTGCCAGTCTTTCAGCGAGCTGCACCAGCGGC
This sequence comes from Pseudomonas sp. HY13-MNA-CIBAN-0226, assembly GCF_040310305.1. Taxonomy (NCBI): domain Bacteria; kingdom Pseudomonadati; phylum Pseudomonadota; class Gammaproteobacteria; order Pseudomonadales; family Pseudomonadaceae; genus Pseudomonas; species Pseudomonas sp. HY13-MNA-CIBAN-0226. Next base: position 2,538 of record NZ_JBEOPS010000035.1, on the reverse strand, counting down.
TGTCGTCTTCGACGTTCGACGCGCCGAGCGAGGCCGCCCAGGCCTCGGTCGGCAAGCGCCTGGCCCTGAGCACGGCCGAAGAGCTGGAAGACGCGCAAATGCTGGCGCTCGACGCCAGCGGTCGGGTTTGCCTGAAGGCGACCCCGCCGATCCGTCGGACCAAGGTCGTGCCGGAGCCATGGCGCACCAATATCCTGGTGCGTGGCTGGCGCCGGCTGACCGGTCGCACCAATCCACCGGCCCCGCCGAAGGATGAACGCGTGTTGCCGGCGGCTCGCTGGCGCACCGTCGGTTCGATCCGTCGCTACATCCTGCTGGTGCTGATGCTCGGCCAGACCATCGTTGCCGGCTGGTACATGAAAGGCATCATGCCGTATCAGGGCTGGTCGTTCGTCGACCTCAACGAAGTCCTGCACCAACCGCTGCTGCAGACGGCTACGCAAGTACTGCCGTATGCGCTGCAAACCAGCATCCTGATTCTGTTCGGGATTCTGTTCTGCTGGGTGTCTGCCGGGTTCTGGACGGCGCTGATGGGCTTCCTCGAGCTGCTCACCGGCCACGACAAGTACCGTATTTCCGGTAAAAGCGCTGGTAATGAGCCGATCGCCAAGGATGCGCGCACTGCGCTGGTGATGCCGATCTGCAACGAAGATGTGCCGCGGGTATTTGCCGGGTTGCGGGCGACCTTCGAGTCGGTAGCGGCCACAGGTGACCTCGATCGCTTCGACTTCTTCGTGCTCAGCGACAGTAACGATGCCGACATCTGCGTCGCCGAACAACAGGCCTGGCTCGACGTCTGCCGCGAAGCCAAGGGCTTCGGCAAGATTTTCTATCGCCGCCGCCGTCGTCGCGTCAAGCGCAAGAGCGGTAACCTCGACGACTTCTGCCGTCGCTGGGGGGGTGACTACAAGTACATGGTGGTGCTCGACGCGGACTCCGTGATGAGCGGCGAATGCCTGACCAGCCTGGTACGCCTGATGGAAGCCACGCCGGACGCCGGGATCATCCAGACTGCGCCGCGCGCATCGGGCATGGACACGCTGTATGCACGCATGCAGCAGTTCGCCACCCGGGTCTATGGGCCGCTGTTCACCGCCGGCCTGCACTTCTGGCAGTTGGGCGAATCCCATTATTGGGGCCACAACGCGATCATTCGCATGAAGCCGTTCATCGAGCACTGCGCCCTGGCGCCGTTGCCGGGTAAAGGCGCGTTTGCAGGTGCGATTCTGTCCCACGACTTCGTCGAAGCGGCGCTGATGCGCCGTGCCGGCTGGGGCGTATGGATTGCCTACGACCTGCCGGGCAGCTACGAAGAACTGCCGCCAAACCTGCTGGACGAACTCAAGCGTGACCGTCGCTGGTGCCACGGTAACCTGATGAACTTCCGGCTGTTCCTGGTCAAGGGCATGCACCCGGTTCACCGGGCGGTATTCCTCACTGGTGTGATGTCTTATTTGTCGGCCCCGTTGTGGTTCTTCTTCCTCGTGCTGTCGACGGCGCTGCTGGCGGTCAACACGCTAATGGAACCGCAGTACTTCATGGAGCCGCGACAGCTGTATCCGTTGTGGCCACAGTGGCACCCGGACAAGGCCGTCGCGCTGTTCTCGACCACCATCGTGCTGCTGTTCCTGCCGAAGCTGCTGAGCATCATCCTGATCTGGGCCAAGGGCGCGAAAGAGTTCGGTGGCAAGTTCAAGGTGACCCTGTCGATGCTGCTGGAGATGCTGTTCTCCGTGCTGCTGGCGCCGGTGCGGATGATTTTCCACACGCGTTTCGTGCTCGCCGCGTTCCTTGGCTGGGCCGCGACCTGGAACTCGCCCCAGCGTGACGATGACTCGACGCCATGGAGTGAAGCGGTCAAGCGCCACGGTCCGCAAACGCTGCTGGGCTTCCTCTGGGCGCTGCTGGTGATCTGGCTGAACCCGAGCTTCCTGTGGTGGCTGGTGCCGATCGTCGGTTCGTTGATGCTGTCGATTCCGGTGTCGGTGATTTCCAGCCGGGTTGGCCTGGGGCTCAAATCCCGTGACGAGAGCCTGTTCCTGATCCCTGAGGAATACAATCCGCCACAGGCGTTGCTGGCGACTGACCAGTACACCCACGAAAACCGCTATCACGCGCTGAACGACGGCTTTGTCCGGTCGGTGGTGGACCCGCAGCAGAACGCCCTGGCGTGTTCGCTGGCGACCTCCCGTCACGGTCAGGCGGAGCCGATCGAATGGCTGCGTATCGAGCGAGTGCGGCACGCATTGAAAGTCGGGCCGGATGGCCTGAACAACAATGAGCGCGTGCAACTGCTCAGTGATCCGGTGGCCCTGGCTCGCCTGCACGAGCAAATCTGGAACGAAGGTCATCCTGAGTGGCTGGAAGCGTGGCGCAAGTCGGTGAAAGCCGATCCGCATGCTCCGTTGCTGCCGCTTAAACCGCTGAGTGCGCAGCCTCAGTTGGCATAAAGCATTCCCCGGCTAAAAAGATCGTCCGACCGCGGCCCGAGCCTCCGGCAGCTCCTACAGGCTTTATCCGTAGGAGCTGCCGGAGGCT
>NZ_JBEOPS010000034.1:0-25256 GCF_040310305.1 Pseudomonas sp. HY13-MNA-CIBAN-0226 | reverse complement strand
AGGAGAAGATTTCGACACGGCCAAGCTTTTCAGCGAAAAACACCTGCTGAAAGCTTGACCGGTAACAGAGTATCTACGGGATGAGGTTATGGATGGATGGTGCTTGTCACCAAAACCGCAGAAGAGTACAAATGTACTCCATGACGACTTTAACTCCCCGCCGTAACGCCATCCTGACCTTCATTCGCGATCGAATCGCCGAACACGGTCAGCCTCCAAGCCTCGCCGAGATCAGCGAGGCGTTCGGTTTCGCCTCCCGAAGTGTGGCGCGCAAGCACGTGCTGGCGCTCACCGAAGCCGGGTTCATCGAGGTCAACCCCCATCAGGCCCGGGGCATTCGTTTGCTCGGCCAGGCGGCACGCCCGGAACTGCTGGACATCCCGGTGCTTGGCCGGGTGGCGGCGGGGGCACCGATTGGTGCCGATGCCGAGGTTGACCGGCGCTTGATGCTCGACCCGGCGATCTTTTCCCGGGTGCCGGACTACATGCTGCGGGTCCAGGGCGACTCGATGATCGAGGACGGCATTCTCGATGGCGACCTGGTAGGGGTGCATCGCAGCGCCGAAGCCCTGAATGGGCAGATCGTCGTGGCGCGGCTCGATGGTGAAGTGACCATCAAGCGATTCGAGCGCGTGGGCGAGACCGTCCGGCTGTTGCCACGCAACCCCGCCTATGAACCGATCATCGTCGAAGCCGATCAGGACCTGGCCATCGAAGGGGTGTTCTGCGGTTTGGTGAGGCAAGGGTAATGGGTGCCGTCGTTGCGCTGGATACGCTGTTCAATGGCGGCCAGGTCTGGAGAGGCCGGCCTGCGCCCCCGGCCGCCAGCCCGCAACCCACCGGGCACGCGGTGCTGGATGCCGCGCTGCCCACCGGTGGCTGGCCGGAAGCGGCACTGACTGAAATTCTCCTGGCCGGGCAGGGCGTGGGTGAATTGCAACTGGTGTGGCCGGCCCTGGCGCGGTTGTCCGCAGCGGGGGAGCGGATTGTCCTGGTGGCGCCGCCCTTTGTTCCCTACCCACAAGCCTGGGAAAACGCCGGGGTCGATCTGCGTCAGCTGTCCATCATCCAGGCCAGCGAGCGCGATGCCTTGTGGGCAGCGGAGCAGTGCCTGCGCTCCGGCAGTTGCGGCGCGGTGCTGTGCTGGCCGCATAAAGCCGATGACCGTGCATTGCGTCGCTTGCAAGTGGCAGCAGAAACCGGCTCGACCCTGGCGTTTGCCTATCGCTCGATCCAGGAGGCCATCAACCCTTCGCCTGCGGCCTTGCGCATCGCCATCGATGCGCGCCCCGCGCAACTGCGCGTGCTCAAGTGCCGGGGCGGGCTGGCCCGTTCGGCGCCAATCGCCTTTGCCGTGGGGCATTGAGGTTGCCATGCGTTGGGTATGTATTCTCTTCCCGCAATTGGCGCTGGACGCGGTCTTGCGTCAGCGCAGCGACCCGGATCAACCGCTGGCGCTGTTGACCGGCCCGGCCCAGCGCCGTGTGTTGCAGGCAGTCAACGCTTCTGCACGGGCACTGGGCTTGCGTCCAGGCCAGTCAATGACTGCCGCCCAGGCATTGAGCAAGGCCTTTGTCACGGCGGAGTACGACGCCGCAGAAATCGAACACTGGCAGCAATTCCTCGCGGCCTGGGCCTATCGGTTCAGTTCCCAGGTCAGCGTGCATTACCCCCGTGCGCTGGTGTTCGAGATCGAATCCAGCCTGGGCCTGTTCGGCCCCTGGTCGCAATTCGAGGCCCGCTTGCGCAGCGAGCTGGGGGAGCTGGGTTTTCGCCATCGCATAGTCGCAGCCCCCAACCCGGTGGCCGCACGGGTATTGGCCAACCTGCATGACGGTCTGGTGGTCGCGGATGACGCCGCCTTGCAATGGCACCTCGCGCAATTGCCCATCGACCGCATTGCCCTGGAACCGACGGTAGCCACGGCTTTGTCGCGCATGGGGCTGCGCACCCTGGACCAGCTGCAGGCTTTGCCGCGTAACAGCCTGGCACGGCGGTTCGAAGCCCGTGTACTGCTGCACCTGGACACCTTGTGCGGGATCCGGCCATTGGCCCTGGCGTTCTACCTGCCACCTGACCGTTTTGATGTGCGCATCGAGCTCAATTTTGATGTGCAGTCCCACCAGGCGTTGCTGTTTCCATTACGCCGCCTGACCGGCGATCTCGCGGCGTTCCTGTGCGGGCGCGACAGTGGCGTACAGCGTTTTGACCTGCACCTGGAACACTCAGGCTTGCCTGACAGCGTGATCAAGGTCGGCCTGCTCAGCGCCGAGCGCGATCCGGCGATGCTCTTTGAACTGGCCCGTGGGCGGCTGGAGCAAGTGCAGGTGCAGGCCCCGGTGCGCGGCTTTCGCTTGCGAGCCGAAGACTTGCCCGCCTTTGTGCCCCAGCATCAGGAGCTGTTCGACGACCGCCCGCAACAGTCCTTGCCCTGGGAGCAATTGCGCGAGCGCTTGCGGGCCCGGCTTGGGGATGATGCGGTTCACGGCTTGCGCTTTCAGGCCGACCACCGACCTGAATGTGCCTGGCAGGCCGGGGCCGATAACCAGCGCGGCAACGGGTTGTGCGGTGTGCAACGTCCAGGGTGGCTGCTGACTGAACCGCTGGCGGTGCAGGAAGGGTCGGCGCGCATTGTCATGGGGCCGGAGCGAATCGAGTCCGGTTGGTGGGATGGCGGCGATGTGCGACGCGACTATTACCTGATTGAAACCCGCTCCGGCCAGCAGGCCTGGGCCTATCGAGCGGTAGGCGAGGGTGGTCCATTGTGGCTGCAGGGCTGGTTCGCATGACCAGCACCTACGCGGAACTGCATTGCCTGTCGAACTTCAGCTTCCAGCGCGGCGCATCCAGTGCGCTTGAGCTGTTCCAGCGGGCAAAAAAGCAGGGCTACCAGGCGCTGGCCATTACTGATGAATGCACGCTGGCAGGCATCGTCCGTGCCTGGCAGGCGGCCAGGTCGGTGGACTTGCCGCTGATCATCGGCAGTGAAATCCGCATCGAGAACGGCCCGAAACTGGTGCTCCTGGTGGAAAATCTCGAGGGTTATCAGCACCTGTGCCGGCTGATCACCCGGGCCCGACGTCGTACGCAGAAAGGTCAGTATCAGGTGCTGCGCGAAGATTTCAGCGAGCCGTTGCCGGGTTTACTGGCGCTGTGGGTGCCTGATGCTGTGGATGATACGGGCAGTGGTCAGTGGCTGCGGCAAGTGTTTGCTGAACGTCTGTGGCTGGCGGTGCAGTTGCACTGTGGGCAGAATGACCGGCGCCGACTGGCCGACCTGATGAGCCTGGCGGGCGAGCTGCAAATCCCGATGGTAGCCAGCGGCGACGTGCACATGCATGTGCGCGGGCGACGCGCGCTGCAGGACGCCATGACCGCCATCCGCCATCACGTGCCGGTGGCAGCGGCCGGTTTACGCCTGCACCCCAATGGCGAGCGGCACCTGCGCAGTCTCGATGCACTGGACGCGCTCTATCCCCAGGCCTTGCTCGACGAAACAGTCGTGATCGCCCGGCGTTGCACCTTCGACCTGAGCCAGTTGCGCTACCAATACCCACGTGAGCTTGTGCCAGAGGGGCACAGCGGGGTTTCGTGGCTGAGGGTACTGACCGAGCGCGGGATTCGCCAACGTTGGCCCGAAGGTGCGAGTGACAAGGTTCGGCAACTGATCGACAAGGAACTGGGCCTGATCGCCGAGCTGGGTTATGAAAGTTATTTCCTCACCGTGCATGACATCGTTGCGTTTGCCCGACGCGAGCGCATTCTCTGCCAGGGACGCGGCTCGGCGGCCAACTCTGCGGTGTGCTTTGCCCTGGGCATCACCGAGATCGACCCGGCACGCATGAACATGCTGTTCGAGCGTTTCCTCTCCAAGGAGCGTAACGAACCGCCAGACATCGACGTCGATTTCGAACACGAACGTCGCGAAGAAGTCCTGCAATACGTGTTTCAGCGCTACGGTCGCACCCGTGCAGCCCTGACCGCGGTGGTCAGCTCCTATCACGCTGCCGGGGCGGTGCGTGACGTGGCCAAGGCGCTGGGGTTGCCGCCGGACCAGATCAACGCCCTGGCCGATTGTTGCGGCCACTGGAGCGATCAGACGCCGCCATTGGAGCGCTTGCGCGAAAGCGGTTTTGACCCCGAGAGCCCGATTTTGCGTCGGGTGCTCAGCCTCACCGGACAACTGATCGGCTTTCCCCGGCACCTGTCCCAGCATCCGGGTGGCTTTGTCATTTCCGAGCAGCCACTCGACACCCTGGTGCCGGTGGAGAACGCGGCCATGGCCGAGCGCACCATCATTCAATGGGACAAGGATGACCTGGATGCGGTCGGTCTGCTCAAGGTCGATATCCTGGCGCTGGGCATGCTCAGTGCCATTCGCCGCTGTTTTGACCTGTTGCGTCGCCACCGCAACCTCGACCTGAGCCTGGCCACGGTGCCGGCTGAAGACCCCCAGACCTACGAAATGATTGGCCGTGCGGATACGGTCGGGGTGTTCCAGATAGAGTCCCGGGCGCAGATGTCGATGTTGCCCAGGCTCAAGCCCAAAGAGTTCTATGACCTTGTCATTGAGGTGGCGATCGTGCGGCCCGGGCCTATCCAGGGTGGCATGGTGCATCCGTATCTGCGGCGACGAAACGGTGAAGAGCTTGAAACCTATCCGTCCGAGCAATTGCGCGAGGTGTTGAAGCGCACGCTCGGGGTGCCGTTATTCCAGGAGCAGGTGATGCAGATCGCCATTGTTGCCGCCGACTACAGCCCCGGGGAGGCCGACCAGTTGCGTCGCTCCATGGCGGCCTGGAAACGCCACGGCGGGCTTGAACCGCACAAGTTGCGCCTGGCTGCCGGGATGAAGAAAAACGGCTATACGGCGCAATTCGCCGAGCTGATCTTCGAGCAGATCAAGGGGTTTGGCAGCTACGGTTTTCCCGAATCCCACGCCGCAAGCTTTGCCTTGCTGACCTACGCCAGTTGCTGGCTGAAGTGCCACGAACCTGCGGCATTTGCCTGCGCGCTGATCAACAGCTGGCCCATGGGTTTCTACAGTCCCGACCAGATCCTGCAGGATGCACGCCGCCACCATTTACAGATTCGCCCGGTGGATGTGCTCGCCAGTGACTGGGATTGCAGCCTTGAACCCGTTGCCGGGGCGCAGCCGGCGATCCGTATGGGCTTGCGCATGATCAAGGGCTTTCGCGAGGACGATGCCCGACGCATCGAGGTGGCCCGGGCTCGAGGGGCATTTGTCGACATCGCCGACCTCGGCGAACGGGCACGGCTCGAAGCCCGCGCCCAGGAACAGTTGGCCGATGCCGGAGCCCTGCGCGGGCTGGCGGGAGATCGCCATCGCGCGCGCTGGGAAGTGGCAGGGGTGCACAAGCAACTGGGGCTGTTTGCCGGGCTGGCGATGCAGGAGGAGGAACCGGTGGCCTTACCCAAGCCCACGGTTGGCGAGGATCTGCTGGCTGACTACACCAGTGTCGGTACCACCCTCGGCCCACATCCGCTGGCCTTGTTACGCGGCGAGCTGAAAGCGCGGCGCTGTCGCAGTTCCAGGGAATTGCTGGAGGTCGAGCATGGCCGTCCGGTCAGTGTCGCCGGCCTGGTCACCGGTCGCCAGCGACCGGGTACCGCCAGTGGTGTGACCTTCGTCACCCTGGAAGATGAGTTCGGTAACGTCAACGTGATCGTCTGGCGCGACCTGGCCGAGCGTCAGCGAAAAGTGCTGGTGGGCTCGCAGTTGCTCAAGGTCGATGGGCGCTGGGAGCGCCAGGGCGAGGTTCGTCACCTGATCGCCGGACGCATGAGTGACCTGAGTGAGTTGCTGGACGGAATCAGCATTCGCAGTCGGGATTTCCATTGATGAATCCTCCCTCTTTCCTCCTCTCCTACCAGCTCCGACACCGCTCCTATGCTTCGGGCCAGACCCGCTCGCCGCCGCCCGGTGCTTCCGTCCAGGCCTGCAGCGATCGCGTCGGCAAGTCGAAATAGTCCCGGGTGCGCGCATACCCGTGGCCGCCCATACGGCCAATGGCATCCAGGCCCAGTTGATCGATGTACAGGGTTTTCGGGTCGATCAGTTCATCGCGGACATGGACCATCAATACTTCGCCAAAGATGATTTCCCGCGACTGCCCGATCGACAGCGCCATCATCCGCCGGCATTCCAGTGCCACTGGGGCTTCGCCGATTCGAGGGCATTTGACCAGGGTGCCGGGGATGGCCGTAAGGCCGGCAGCGGTCAATTCATCGAAGCCAGGGGCGAAGGGCACGGCGCAGACGTTCATTGCTTCGACCAGGGCATCGCTGACGATATTGACGGTGAATTCCTGATTCAACTGGATGTTGCGCGTGGTGTCCTTGGGGCTCTGGTCGCCATAATTTTCCACGCCCAGGGCAAGGATCGGCGGATCGGCGGACAATGCGTTGAAAAAGCTGAAGGGCGCGGCGTTGATGCGGCCCTCGCCATCGATCGTGGTGACCAGGGCAATCGGGCGGGGCACCACACTGCCGATCAGTATCTTGTATTTGTCCCGAGGGCTCATCGTGCTGAAGTCGAAGCTGTGCATGGGCAGTACTCTAAAGTAAGGGGTCTATAGCGCTTAAAGGCGCGGTTGCGCTGTAGTCGTCGGCGAACGCAATGGCCGGTTTGAACAGGGTTTTCCAGTCCGGTTGGCCTGTGGCCCGGTCGGCATGGCTGCGCATCAGTTTTTCGAATTGTCGCTGGGCCTGGCGTTGCAGGGCGGGGTAGTCGATGCCCTGCACCTGGCCGTCCTGCATCACGCAGCGGCCATCGATATAGCTGGCGATGCAATCGTCTCCGCGTCCGGCCAGCACCAGGTTTTTCAAGGGATCGAACAGCGGGCCCAGGTGCAGGCCGCGCAGGTTGAATATGCTGATGTCGGCCTTGGCCCCTGGAGCCAGGCGGCCCAGGTCGTCCCGCCCCAGTGCCTTGGCGCCACCCAGGGTGGCGGCGTTGTAAAGGTCCAGGGTGCTGGTCAGCGAATTGCCGCCCTCCAGCAATCGGGCGATGTTCAAGCCCTGGCGCATGTTTTCCAGCAGGTCAGCCGGCCAGGTGTCGGTGCCCAGTGCGAAGTTGATGCCCAGGGCCCTATAGCGCCCGAACGAGTTCAGCGCCTCGCCGTCACGGGCAAACACCACCGGACAATGGACCAGGCTGGTCCCGCCATTCACCACGCGCTGCAGGTCCTCATCGCCTGAGGTGTAGATGCCGTGTGGCAGGAGGCTGCGCGGGGTGAGCAGGTTTAGTTTTTCCAGCCAGCCCAGCGGTGAACAACCGTGCAGTTGCTCGACCATCGCGACCTCGCCAAGCCCCTGGCAGCAGTGCAGGCGCACTGGCGCTGCAAGTTCGTGGCTTAAGGCGGCGGTACGTTGCAGTAATGCTGGTGTACAGGTCTGGATGCGGTCCGGCAGCAAAGCGCCGCGAACCAGCCCGCCGTGGGCACCGTCGAAATCCTGGAAAAATCGTTCAGCCGCCGCCAGCCCGGCCAGCCCCCTGGCCTCATCAAAGTGATGCCCCAGGGTTGCGTCGGCACGCCAGTAGCTCATGCCGCTCATGTAGCAAGGGCCGAGGTAGGTCCGCAGGCCCAGCTCGCCGGCAACCTGGGCGACTGCGGCAAACTCGTCGTAGGTCTCGGCCCACTCGCGGTAGTACATCGAGGTGATCGGCATTGCCGTGGTGATGCCATTGCGGATCAGTTGGGTGAAGGCGTAGCGATATTTGAATACCTCCTCCTCTGGACTGAAACTCTCCCGTGGGCCTCGCGCCAGGTATTGCTCGGACCACATGCGGCCCATCTCGCGTTCGTCGCCGTTGTCCAGGGTCAGTACCGTGGAGTCCAGGTCGCCGAGGGCATCCAGGTCGATGAGCCCAGGGCTGATCAGCGCGTTACCGTAATCGATCCATTGTTCGACCGGGCCCGCGTAACCACGCCCGACAAACAGGATGCGCGAGCCTTCGAACACCACCTCGCCATCACGCCATAGCACGTGTTGCCTGCCGTCGAAGCCGACCACACAAGCAGCTTTGAGGCCGATGGTGGTTGCCGGGCGACTCACAGGCGACTGTCCAGCAATCGTCCATCGCAGGCAATCAACTGGCCGTGGCGATAAACCTGGCGCAACGGCCGCGCGACCACTGCTTCGCCCAGCGTCTGCACCGGCATCAACAGGAAGTCCGCCGGGCAACCGAGCTGCAAGCCGTAGTGTTCGATGCCTAAAGCGCGGGCGCCATTGACGGTCGCGGCATCGAACGCTGCGGCCAGTTCATCGTCCTTGTTCAGGTCGAAACGAAAGGCCAGGAGCATCGCCCGTTCCAGCATGTCGCCGTTGCCCATGGGCGACCAGGCATCGCGGATGCCGTCGGAACCCAGACACAGGTTGACCCCGACCTGGCGTAACGCGAGGAACGGTGGCACTGCGCAGTCCGCGGGGGCCGAACTCATCAGCGAAATACCGAGCGCAGCCAGACGCTCGGCCACGGGTTTGACCTGGTTCCAGGGCAACATGCCAAGGCAGTAGGCATGACTGATCATCACCTGTCCCTGGCGTGCGAAACGCTCGGTGTAGTCGGCAATCAGGGTGATCTGCCACAGGCCCAGTTCGCCTTTGTCATGCAGGTGGATGTCCACCCCACGGTCGAATTCACTGGCGAGTTTGAACACGAAATCGAGCTGTGCGACGGGATCATTGTCGATGCCACAGGGGTCCAGTCCGCCGACGTTTTCCACGCCCAGGGTCATGGCTTCGCGCATCAGGTCGGCGGTGCCCGGGCGGCTGATCAGGCCGGTTTGCGGGAACACCACCAGTTGCAGGTCGATGAGGTCGCGGTAGCGCTCGCGCAGTTGCTGCATGGCCTCTACATGGCTCAGGCCGAACTCAGGGTCGATGTCGACGTGACAGCGCATGGCCAGCGAGCCGCGGGCGATGCAGTTTTCCAGAAGCGCGCCAGCCCGTTGGGCGATTGGCGAGTCGACTTCACGCAGCACACGTCGCTCGTTGGCGATGTAGTCCTTGAGAGTCGGCCCGGCGCTGTTCGGGCGCCAGGGCTGACCCCAGAGGGTTTTGTCGAGATGCACATGGCTTTCCACCAGGCCCGGGGTGAGCAGCTGATGACCGCCGTCGATGTCGGTGGCGCTGAGTGCTGAGTTTGTTGCCGGGCGGCGTTGCTTGAGCAGGCCGTCTTCGATCAGCAGGTCTTCGGCGGGGGCACCGTAGGGGCGCACGTTGCGTAGCCATTGGATCATTACGTATCTCCGGATCTTGTGTGGTCAGAGCTGGCTTCATCGCCAGCAGGCTCACTCCCACAATGGATCCGTGGGGGCCAGGACCCCTGTGGGAGCGAGCCTGCTCGCGATGGCCGCACTCGGTTTAGAGCCAGGCAATCAACCCTTGAGCTTCGCCCAAATCCGGTCCTGCAGCTCCCTCGCCTTGTTGCTGCACTCTTTCTCCGGGCGCAGGCGCGAGGCGAACTCGTCTGGCATGTTGATGGCGTCCATGACCTTCCATTTGGCCTCCAGCAGCTTGTCGCTCTGGATTGCGTTGGCATAGGCAATGGCATTCGATACCGCCGCTGCGTTTTCCGGCTTCATCATCCAGTCGATGAAAATCTTTGCATTGCCGGGATGTGGCGCGCTTTTGGGCACGGCGAAGTTGTCCTGGAACATCGCCAGGCCTTCGCGTGGGTAGACGTACTTGATGGTGTTTTTCTGCAGGGTGGCGCGGGCGGTCGAACCGTTCCAGTTCTGCATCATGATCACTTCACCGGAGGCCATGCGGTCGACGGTGTTGTCGGAGCTGTACATCTTCAGGAACGGCTTTTGCTTTTGCAGCAGTTCCAGAATGCGCTTGGCGTCCTGGGGGTTTTCACTGCACTCGTCGACATTCAGGTAATGGCTGGCGGCGTTGATCACGCTGCTGGAAGTGTCGAGGGCGGCCAGTTGGCCTTGCAGTTCCTTGCGCGGCTCGAAAAACTCTTTCCACGAATCGTCCAGCTTGCCGCCGGGCACCCGGGCGCTGTCATAAGAGAAACCGGTGGTCCCCCACAGATAAGGCGCAGAGAACTTGCGTCCAGGGTCGAACGTCGGGTCGCGAAAGGCCGGTTTAACGTACTGGAAGTTGGGCAGGGCAGCGGCGTCGATCTGCAGCAGCAAATCCTGCTTGATCAGGGTTTGCATGATCGACTGCGAAGGCACGATCACATCGTAAGCAGCGCCCCCGGCCTGCAATTTGGCGAGCAGGGTCTCGTTGCTGTCGTAGCCATCCATGGTGACCTTGATGCCGGTCTCTTTCTCGAATTTGGCCAACAGGTCGACCGGGTAATAATCGGTCCAGTTGTAGAAGAACAGCTCCTTGGGCTCGGCGGCTTGCGCAGTAAAAACCGTCAGGCAACTGAGTGCCAGACCGGCGACGCCATAACGCAGGGTTTTGATTTTCATGACAGAACGCTCCAGGGTCATTGGTTTTTGCCGCGCTGTCCCAGCCAGAAGGCCAGCACCACCAGCACGATGGAAATCACCAGCATCAGGGTCGAAATCGCATTGATCTCCGGCGTCACGCCGGCCTTGATTGCCGAGAAGATGTAGACCGGCAGGGTGGTGGAACCCGGGCCGGCAACGAAGAAGGTCATGATGAAATCGTCCAGGCTGACGACAAAGGCCAGCACCGAACCCGACAGCACCGCCGGCCACAGCAGCGGCAGGGTGACCCGGCGAAACACCTGCCATGGGTTGGCGTACAGGTCGTTGGCCGCCTCCAGCAGGCTCTTGTCCAGGTCATTGAGTCGGGCGCGGATCGGCAGGTAAGCGAAGGGGATGCACAAACCAATGTGCGCGACGATCACGGTGAGCAACCCCAGCTTGATGCCCAGGGCCATGAACAGCAGCAGCGTGGCCACCGCAGTGACGATCTCCGGCAGGATCAGGGGCAGGCTGATCCCGCCCTCGACCATCTTCTGCCCATAGAAGGGCCGGTAGGTCGCCAGCGCTGCGAGCAGGGCGATGGCCGTGGCGCAGACCGTGGCGATGCTCGCGACGATGATCGAGTTCAACGCGGCGGTCTGGATTGACGGGTTCGCCAGGATGCGCCCGTACCAGGCGAAGGAAAACTCGGTCCAGACCGTCGCCGAGCGGTTGGCATTGAAGCTGTAGGCGATCAACACCAGGATCGGCAGGTACAGGTAGGCCAGGATCAGCAGGCTGATCTCGCGGGTCAGCGGCAGTTTTTTCAGGTGCAGGGCGATCATAGGGTGGCTCCACGACGCAGGGTCTTGGCCGCATTGCGGCTATAGAGGGCGTACAGCACCAGGGACAGCAGCAGAATCCCCAGTAACAGGAACGACAAAGAGCTGCCCAGCGGCCAGTTGCGTGCGGTGCCGAACTGTTGCTGAATCAGGTTGCCGATCATCAGCGTCTTGCCCCCGCCGAGAATCGCCGGGGTGATGAAGGCGCCCAGGCTCGGCACGAACACCAGCAGCGCGCCGGCGATCACCCCCGGCATCGAAAGCGGCAGGATGATTCGCTTCAGCGCGTGCCAGCGATTGGCGCCGAGGTCGTAGGCGGCTTCTACCAGGCGCCAGTCAAGTTTCTCCAGGGTCGAGTAGATCGGCAGGATCATGAAGGGCAGGAAGCTGTAGACCAGCCCGACGCTAACCGCGAAGTCGTTGTACAGCAGGGTGATGCCACCGGCCTGGGGGAACAGTGCGTTGAGACTTTGCGCGACCCAGCCGTGTTCGCGCAGGATGATCAGCCAGGCGTAGTTGCGGATCAGCAGGTTGGTCCAGAACGGGATGGTGATCAGCAGCACCATGAGGTTGCGCCGGCCCGGGGTCAGGCTGGACATCCACAGCGCCACCGGGAAGCCGAACAGGAAACACAGCAGCGTGGTGCCTGCGGCCTGGAACACCGAGCGCAACAGTGCATGGGCGTACACCCAGTTGAGCTCCAGTTCACCGTCGAAACCTTCCTGGAAAAACAACTGCACATAGCTTTGCAATTGCCAGTCGGCCTGCCAGTCGACTCCGCCGTAGACGTTGCGCGGCAGCAGGCTGATGTAGCCCATGATGCCCAGGGGAATGGCGATCAGGGTGAGCAGGGTAAGGACCACCGGGCTGAGCAACAGCGCACGGCTCAAGGCGGGGGAAGAACTGCTGACGCTCATCTCAGGCCTCCATCAACAGGCAGGCGTGGGGTGGCAGGTTGACGGCGACCCGGTCTCCTACGGCCCGGCCGCGGTTAAGGCCTTCGTTGTTCTCACGCAACATGACCTTGATTTCATTGTTCAGCCGGCACTGATAAAGCGTGGCCGTGCCCACGTACAGAACAGCCTCGATTACGCCCCGCAGGTGATGCGGTTGCATGGGATCGACCAGTTGCGAACGTTCCGGACGAAACGCCAACTGCACGTTGGCACTGTCCAGGCCGTGGTCCTGGCAAGGGATTTCCACCGGCATGCCGTTCGGAACGAAGAGGTTTTCATTGTGCTGGCCGCGCTTGAGGTGCCCGGGAAGGAAATTGATGTCGCCGATGAACTGGGCGACGAACTGGTGTTGCGGGCGCTCGTAGATGTCGTTGGGGCTGCCGATTTGCAGGATCTTGCCCGCCGACATCACGGCGATGCGATCAGACAGGGTCAGGGCTTCTTCCTGGTCGTGGGTGACGAAAATAAAGGTAATGCCGGCTTCTTTCTGCACTCGCTTGAGTTCAACCTGCATTTCCTTGCGCAACTTGAGGTCCAGGGCCGACAGCGGCTCGTCCAGCAACAGCACCTTGGGCTTGGGGGCCAGCGCCCGGGCCAGCGCCACTCGCTGCTGTTGCCCGCCGGACAATTCGGCGGGTTTACGCAGGGACAGATGCTGCATCTGCACCAGCGCGAGCATTTCTTCCACCCTCCGGGCCGTCTGCTTGCGATCAAGACCCTGCATCTCGAGGCCGAAGGCGATATTCTGCGCGACAGTCATGTGTGGAAACAGCGCATAGCTCTGAAACACCGTGTTGACCCGGCGCTTGAAGGGCGGCAGGTCATTGACCGGTTCACCCCCGAGGCGGATCTGGCCATCACTGACATGCTCAAAACCGGCGATGGTGCGCAGCAGGGTGGTTTTGCCGCAGCCGGAAGGGCCGAGCAAGGTAAAGAATTCGTTGTCGGCGATGTCGACCGATACGTTGTCCAGGGCTGGGGCCAACCCGGGATCGTCGGAATACCGCTTGGAAACGTTACGCACTTCGATAGCGATTGGTTGACCCATAATGGTGCAATCCTCTAATTATTGTATGCAATATCTGGATGCAATCTACAAATAACCGGATTAATCTGCCGGTGCAACCCCCTTTTTTCATTGGCCATTCTTTGCCAGAGGGCTGTTGTCCGGCACAAAGGAGTATTCAGATGAGCGAAAAGAAACTTGAGACAACCGTGGACCGCGTCTACCAAGGGGTTTACGAAGCGATCAGCAAGCGTTCGTTACGTCCGGGGATGAAGCTTGGCGAGGCGTCACTGGCCGAGCTTTTTAATGTCAGCCGCACGTCGGTGCGTGCGGCGCTCAAGCAGTTGGAAGCCGACGGGCTGGTGACGACAGAGCCCAATAAAGGTGCATCGGTGTCTTTGCCCAGTGATGAAGAGATTCGTTCGCTGTTTGAAACCCGCCGCCTGATCGAGATCGGCATCGTCAGTGAGCTGTGTCGCCGGCGTGATTCGGCAGTTGCCCAGGACCTGCGCGAGCACCTGCTGCTGGAAGATGAAGCGCACCGCAACGGCGACCACGAGCGGTTGATTCATCTGCTTGGGGAGTTCCACATCAAGCTGGCGCGCAGCCTGAACAACCCGGTGCTGCTCGACTGGTTCCAGAAGCTGATATCCCGGGCCTCGCTGTACGCGGCGGCGCTGGACGACGACAGCCACGAGGCCTGCCGCGATGACGAACACCTGCGGCTGATCGAGTACATCGAGGCGGGGAACCAGAGCGCGGCGATCGAGTTGACCTGCATGCATTTAAACGGCATCGAAAAGGCCATCCTCGACGTCGCCGCCACGCTGAAAACTGGCTACCATCCCCTTAAGCATCTGATTGAAGTGTGATGATGTGGACATTCAGGTAGGAGCTGCCGCAGGCTGCGATCTTTTGATCTTGTTTTGCTAGAGCCAGGATCAAAAGATCGCAGCCTCGTTTCTCTCGACAGCGCCTGCGCGTGCTTCAAACCGCTACGATGTGCATGTAAGCAATGAAACCATTGGCGCCGCGTGCGCTCGAAGCAGACAGGTGTCATTTCAGGGACTAAAGAGTCAGTCGATGCAGTTTCTAGACGCAAGCCACGGGTGTGCCGGCTGGAACGGTGAGATGGCCGGACGCATTCGTGCATTCGACTGGAGCCTGACCGAGCTTGGGCCTGTCCAGAATTGGCAGAAAAGCCTGTGCAGCACCGTGCAGTTAATGCTTGCGTCGCCCTTGCCGATGGTCATGCTCTGGGGTCGGGCCGGGTACATGATCTACAACGACGCCTACTCGGCATTCGCTGGCGGCCGCCATCCTTACCTGCTGGGCTCTCCGGTGGAACTGGGTTGGCCGGAAGTCGCCGAATTCAACCGGCATGTGGTGGACACGTGCCTGGGCGGCGGCACCTTGTCCTATCACAACAAGGAACTGGTGCTGTTACGCAACGGGGTCCCCGAAGATGTCTGGCTCGATCTCTATTACAGCCCGGTGGCCAATGACGAGGGTCGGCCCGCAGGCGTCATGGCGATGGTGGTCGATACCACCGACCATGTCATTTCCGAGCGCCGGCGCCGGGCGGCTGAAGATGCCTATCGCGCCGATAACGAGCGGGTCCGCCTGGCACTCAATGCCGGGGCCTTGCTGGGCTCCTTCGTCTGGGACCTCAAGGCCGACATTCTTTCCGGCGACGAACGATTCGCCCGCACATTCTCCTTTCCGCCAGGCTACGACCTGTCCAACCTGCCCAGTGCCGTCGCTGAATCGCGGATTCACCCCGAGGACGTGGGCTGGGTCCGTGAGCAGGTTAACCAGGCGCAGAAAACCGGTGAACCCTTTAACGCCGAATACCGCGTGTTGCGCCCCGATGGCAGTCATCTGTGGGTCTTGGCCAGCGGTTGCTGCGAGTTCGATGAACACGGCGAACCGTTGCGCTTCCCCGGGGTGTTGATCGACATTCATGTGCGCAAGACGGCTGAAGAGTCACTGCTAAAATTCACCCGCAACCTGGAGCAACGCGTCGCCGAAGAGGTCAGCGCGCGGCTGCAGGCCGAGGAGCAACTGCGTCAGTCGCAGAAGCTCGAAGCCATCGGCGGCCTCACGGGTGGCGTAGCTCACGACTTCAATAACCTGCTGCAGGTGATCGCCGGTAACCTGCACCTGCTGGCGCGGCATGAGCCGGACAACGCCAATGTGCAACGTCGGGTCAAGGCCTCGATTGCAGCGGTCGAGCGCGGGGCCAAGCTGTCCTCGCAACTGCTCGCGTTTGCCCGGCGCCAGCCTTTGTCCCCGGCGGTCTACGACCCTCGGCAAATCTTCGAAGGCCTGGCCGAGTTGCTGCAGCGAGCGCTGGGCGAAACCCTGCAGATCGATGTGCGGGTCCCGCAAGAGTCCTGGCATCTCAACGTGGACCGTAACCAGCTGGAAAATGCCATCCTCAACCTGGCAATCAACGCCCGGGACGCCATGCGGGGCGAGGGAACGGTGATACTCAGCGCCGAAAATGTTGCACTGGACCGCCAGTTCTGTGCCGGCAAGGGCATTGTCGCCGGCGATTATGTGCGGGTTGCGGTGGTTGACACGGGTGTTGGCATGCCACCCCAGGTGCTGGCGCAGGCGTTTGAACCCTTTTTCACCACCAAGGCCGATGGCCAGGGCACCGGGTTGGGCCTGAGCATGGTGTTCGGCTTCGTCAAGCAAAGCGGCGGGCATATCGAGATGTCCAGCTTTGAAGGCCAGGGCTCTCGGGTCGAGCTGTATTTTCCGCGGTGCCTGCGCGGGCTGTCTGTTGAATCAGCGGTGCACGACGCGCAGCATCCAGGTGGCCACGAAACTGTCCTGGTGGTGGAGGATAACGAGGCGGTGCGCGCCGCGGCCGTGGAGCTGCTGCACGAGGAGGGTTACAAGGTGCTGATCGCTGCCAACGGGGACATCGCCATGCAGATGTTGCTGGAAGGCGTAGCGGTGGATCTGATTTTCACTGACGTGGTCATGCCCGGGCTGATCAAGAGCTCGGACCTGGCCGCCTGGGCCAAGGTGCAGAAACCGCCGGTTGCTGTGCTGTTCACGTCGGGGCATACCCGCGACATTATTACGCGCAATCACCAGCTCAGTCCCGATACCCATCTGCTGAGCAAGCCTTATGGGCCGGAAGCGCTGACGCGCATGGTTCGTAATGTCCTGAGCGGTTGATCTGGTAAACCTGAGATTAAGCATCCTCAATCGAATCAAGGCAGCCTATGAATTCCGATCCAACCTCCGGCATGGTCAGGGTGCGCGGTGCCCGGGAACACAATCTCAAGAATGTGGATGTCGATATACCCCGCAATGCCCTGGTGGTATTCACCGGAGTCTCCGGCTCGGGTAAGTCATCCCTGGCGTTTTCTACGCTCTATGCCGAAGCGCAACGGCGTTATTTCGAGTCCGTGGCGCCCTATGCCCGGCGCCTGATCGATCAGGTTGGGGTGCCTGACGTCGACTCCATCGATGGCCTGCCGCCTGCCGTGGCCTTGCAGCAACAGCGCGGCACGCCGAGCACGCGCTCGTCGGTGGGCAGTGTGACCACCTTGTCGAGCCTGATCCGCATGCTCTATTCCCGGGCCGGCAGCTACCCGCCCGGACAACCCATGCTGTATGCCGAGGATTTCTCGCCGAACACACCACAGGGGGCCTGCCCGGAATGTCATGGCCTGGGGCGTGTCTATGAAGTCACCGAAGCGCTGATGGTTCCGGACCCAAGTTTGACCATCCGCCAACGCGCAGTCGCTTCCTGGCCCATGGCCTGGCAGGGGCAAAACCTGCGCGACATCCTGGTCACGCTCGGGTATGACGTCGACAAGCCCTGGCGCGAGCTGCCGAAAAAACAGCGTGACTGGATCCTCTTCACCGAGGAAACCCCGACGGTACCTGTGTACGCCGGGCTCACCCCCGAAGAAACCAGGGTCGCCCTCAAGCGCAAGATGGAGCCGAGTTATCAGGGCACGTTCACCGGCGCCCGGCGCTACATCCTGCACACCTTCACCCATTCGCAAAGCGCGCTGATGAAGAAGCGGGTTGCCCAGTTCATGCTCGGCAGTCCATGCCCCGTGTGCGACGGCAAACGCCTCAAGCGCGAAGCGTTGTCGGTGAAGTTCGCCGGTTATGATATCGGCGAGTTGTCTCAGATGCCCTTGCTGCAGTTTGCCGAGGTGTTGAAACCGGTGGCGGCGCAGAGCTATCTGGACCAGGCCGAAGAAGCGGGTGATGTCTTCACGCCAAGCCAAACCCTGGAAGCCCGGGCCCAGCGCGTCGCCCACGGGGCCAGTGCGCATGCCAATGCGCCGGATGTGCGGCATACGCCTAACTTGTCAGTGGAAAAGCGCCTGGCGGCCCAGCGTATCGCTCAGGATTTGCTGGAGCGGGTCAGCACCCTGACTGACCTGGGCCTGGGCTACCTGGCACTGGAGCGCAGCACGCCGACCCTGTCGTCCGGCGAGTTGCAACGCCTGCGCCTGGCGACCCAACTGGGTTCGCAACTGTTCGGCGTGATCTACGTGCTCGACGAACCCTCCGCAGGCCTGCACCCGGCAGATGGCGAGGCGCTGTTCGATGCCTTGCAACGGCTGAAGGCCTGCGGCAATACCCTGTTTGTGGTCGAGCACGACCTGGAAACCATGCGCCGTGCCGACTGGCTGATCGACGTCGGCCCGGCGGCCGGTGAGCATGGCGGGCGGATCTTGTACAGCGGGCCACCGGCCGGCCTGGAGCAGGTCAAGGAATCGCAAACCCGCGACTACCTGTTCGCCGAGGCAGCGAGCCAGGCGCGCGCCTGCCGCAAGCCAGCCGACTGGCTGCGACTCGAGGGGATCACCCGCAACAACCTGGACAACCTCAGTGTGGAATTTCCGCTGGGCTGTTTCACTTCGGTTACCGGTGTTTCGGGGTCGGGGAAATCGAGCCTGGTCAGCCAGGCATTGCTGGAACTGGTGGGCGCGCACCTGGGCCGCCCGGTGGCTGAGAGTGATGCCGAGGAGCCGAGCCTGGAGGACGATGCGCCCCAGGTCAGTGGCGGTCAGGTGACCGCGGGGCTGACGTCGATCAAGCGCCTGGTGCAGGTCGACCAGAAACCGATTGGCCGTACGCCGCGCTCGAACCTGGCGACCTATACGGGCCTGTTCGACAGCGTGCGCAAGCTGTATGCCGGCACTGATCAGGCGCGGGCGCAGGGCTACGATGCCGGGCAGTTCTCTTTCAATGTCGCCAAGGGCCGCTGCCCCACCTGTGAAGGCGAAGGTTTTGTCAGCGTCGAGTTGCTGTTCATGCCCAGCGTGTATGCGCCATGCCCAACCTGCCATGGTGCGCGCTACAACCCCCAGACCCTGGCTATCACCTGGCAAGGCTTGAACATCGCCCAGGTGCTGCAGCTGACCGTGGATGAAGCGGTGTCGGTTTTTGCCGGGCAAGCTGGCATCCGCCGTTCACTGGAGGTGTTGCGTGACATTGGCCTGGGGTATTTGCGCCTCGGCCAGCCAGCCACCGAGCTGTCGGGCGGCGAAGCCCAGCGCATCAAACTGGCTACTGAACTGCAGCGCAACCAGCGCGGCGCCACCCTGTACGTGCTCGACGAACCGACCACCGGGTTGCACCCGCGGGATGTCGATCGGCTGATGGAACAGCTCAACACCCTGGTGTCAGCGGGGCATACGGTCATAGTGGTCGAGCACGAGATGCGCGTGGTGGCGCAGAGTGACTGGGTGATTGATATCGGGCCCGGGGCAGGGGATCAGGGCGGTAAAATTGTGGTGGCGGGGGTGCCGCTGAAAGTTGCCAAAAGCAGGAAGAGCAAGACTGCACCGTTTTTGGCCAGGACGCTCAACCTGTAGAAGCAAGACCGGAATGAGCAAGATCTGTAAGAACAAGACCTATGAAAGCAAGCCCATGAGAGCAAGATTCTGTGGGAGCAAGGCTTGCCCGCGATGAACGATAACAAGGTCTTGCAGACTCACCGCGCCGCCTTGATCGCGGGCAAGCCTTGCTCCCACAGGTCTTGCCCGCACAAACGGTAGATCAAACCCCATCAATCGTACGCCGCACCTTGTCCAGCAGCTCGTTGATCTGGAATGGCTTGACCAGCATTTCCATGCCGTCGCCGAGGAATACCTGGCGGTTGATCGCGTTTTCCGCATAGCCGGTCATGAACAGGATCGGCAACTGCGCGCGCCAGCCTCGGGCTACGTCTGCCAGCTCGCGGCCGGTCATGCGCGGCAGGCCGACGTCGGTCAGCAGCAGGTCGATCGACGTGTCGTTCTGCAACCGCTCGAGTGCGCTTTCAATGTCGCCGACCTGGGTGCAGCGGTAACCGGCGTCCATCAGCACCTCGGTGACGAACATGCGCACTGACGGCATGTCCTCGACGATCAGCACGTGCTCGCCATCGCCCTGAGCATCTGCCGTGAGTGGGGGGGGCTGGCTGGAGGTCGGGTCGGAAGTGGCGGGCAGCATGATCGTGACTTCGGTACCGCGGCGCGCCACGCTACGGATGTGCGCGTCGCCGCCGGACTGGCGGGCGAAGCCGTAGATGGTCGACAACCCGAGCCCGGTGCCCTGGCCCAACGGTTTGGTGGTGAAAAACGGATCGAAGACCTTGTCGATGACGCTGTGATCGATGCCCGTACCGTCATCGCGTACGGCCAGGGCGACATACGCACCGTCCGCCAGGTTGGGATCTCCGTGGGAGAAGGCGGCATAGGTACTGACCCAGATATTACCGCCCTGGGGCAGCGCATCGCGCGCGTTGATCACCAGGTTGAGCACGGCACTTTCCAGCTGGACCGGGTCGACCAGGGCGATCGCCGCCTTGGACGTCAGCTCAAGTTTCAGGGCGATGCGCTCACCGATGGTGCGCATCAGTAATTCTTCCAGCGAACGCACCTGGGCGTTGATGTCCACCGGCCGGGTGTCCAGTGGCTGCTGGCGGGCAAAGGCCAGCAGGCGATGAGTGAGGGAGGCGGCACTCATGGCAGAGCTCAAGGCGGCTTCGGTATACAACTGGACCTTGTCGGTGCGTGACGCGGCGATGCGCTTCTGGATCAGTTCGAGGCTGGTGATAATGCCGGTCAGCAGGTTGTTGAAGTCATGAGCGATGCCGCCGGTGAGCTTGCCCAGCGCGTCCATCTTCTGCACCTGCAGCAGCTGCGCCTCGGTGCGTGCCCGTTGTGCGACTTCGTTGGCCAGCTGGGTAGTGGCGTCATCCAGGCGCGCCAGGTGCGAGCGCTCACGATGACGGTGCTCGGTGACGTCCTCGACGAACACCAGGCTCAGTTCAGGTGTGCGGTAGGGTGAGAGCTGCCATTCGGTCTCGCGGACTTCGCCGTGCACGCGCATATTCAGCGTGCCTTTCCAGCGCTCGCCATAGGCCAGGCGCAGGCGCAGTTCGTCAATGACCGCGCCCTGGTCCGGGGCAAAACACTCGCGCAGGGCATCCGGGTCGAGGTTGTCCTGCATCAGCTGCGTGAACGCGTGATTGCATTCGTGCACCTTGAGCTGCGCGTCCAGCACCGCGATGGGCGCAGACACATTGACAAAGATTTCCCGAAAACGCGCCTCGCTCTCGCGCAGCGCATTTTCCGTTTCACGCACCCGCAGCAAGGTGCGCAGGGTCGCCAGCAGCACATCCGGGTCCACCGGGTGAATCAGGTAGGCATCCGCGCCAGCGTCCAGGCCGGTGATGATATCGCCAGTCTGGATCGACGCCGCCGACACGTGAATCACCGGCAGCAGGGCGGTGGCGGGGTCGCAGCGCAGCTTGCGCACGATGTCGAAACCGCTCATGTCCGGCAGGTTCACGTCGAGAATCAGCGCGTCGAGGGCGACACTGGCGATCAGTTCGAGGCCCTCGCCACCGGTGCCGGCCTCCAACACCTCATAGCCGTGGATTTCCAGGCGACGGCGCAAGGCGTAGCGCGTGGCGACGTTGTCATCGACGACCAGCAGGCGGATGTCACGTTTCATCTACGGGCTCCATTGCAATTGCCAGCGGGATGATCACGAAAAAGGTCGAGCCCAGGCCCGGCTTGCTCTCCAGGCCGACTTCGCCACCCAGTAACTGAGCAAAGCGTTTGCACAGGGACAGTCCGAGTCCGGTGCCGCGAAGGCGCTTCTGCAGCGGAGAGTCGACCTGGGAAAAGTCCTCGAACAATGCGCCATGTAGCTCCGGGGCGATACCTATTCCGGTGTCGCTGACGGCAAAACGTACGTGAGTAGCGTCGTGCAGCCGTGCCGAGACCCGGACTTCGCCGCGGGTGGTGAACTTCAGCGAGTTGGAAATGAAGTTGCGCAGGATCTGTGCGAGCTTCTTGTCATCGGTGAACAGCTTCGGCAGGCCCACCGGTTCTTCGAAAATCAGGTCCACGGCGCTGGCATCGACAATCGGGCGAAACATGCCGCGCAACGCGGCGAACAGGTCGAACATGTCGAACCAGGCGGGGGAGATATTGATGCGCCCGGCTTCGATCTTGGCCAGGTCCAGCAGGTCGTCGACCATGTCGCTGAGTTCGCGCGCGGCGGTGCTGACAAAGGCCACCTGCTTGTGCTGTTCGGCGCTCAAGGGGCCGTCGAGCTCATCGGTCAACAGGCCGGTGATGCTCAGGATCGAACCCAGTGGTGTGCGGAACTCGTGACTCATGTAAGACAGGAAACGGCTCTTGAGGTCCGACGCCTGGCGCAACTGGTCGGCCTGGGTATCCAGTTCAGCATACAGCGCCAGGACACCCTGGTTGGTCTCGTCCAGTTCCTCTCGCAGGGCATTGGCCTCGGCCTGCAACTGCGCGACCAATGCCGCCTGCTCGTCGTGATTGATGGGTGCATCAGCCATGATGGGCCTCCAGCTCAATGACCACGACCGTGACGTCGTCGCTTGCGCGGCAAAAATCGCGGTGCAAAATGGCGGCAATCACTGCGGGATGGCGGTGCACCAGGCCGGGGCAATCTTGCAGGTTCCAACGGGACTGCAGGCCGTCGCTGTACATGATCAATAGTTGTCCGTTCACTTGAGCATAGTCAAAGGGTTGCGCCTTTCGATATTGCCCACCGACGATGCCGGGGTGGGAAGCCAGGCCGCGTGATTTTCCAGGGGCGATCAGGCAGGCACCGATGTTGCCGATGCCGACGAATTTCAGTGCATCGGCGTCACCGTCGAACTGTGCAATCGCCAGGGCGCCGCCGCGGGTGCCGATCATGTCGCGATGGATGTCTTCGAGCAGCATCACCGGCGTGGTGAACGGCGCCAAGGCGAAGGTCTGTTCACCCGCACGTGCGGCGCGTTCGGCGTCCTCGCCGTGGCCCAGGCCATCGATCACCAGGGCACTGATACGCGGGCCGTCAAAGGCCAGGTGCCAGACATCACCGCAGGCGGGGTCGTTGCGCAGGGAATGCTGGCTGACGCCGAACCGCTGGTCCGCAGCCTTGTCGTTGCGTGGGTACAGCCGGGCCAGCAGCACAGCGCCCCGGGCGTCGGCATACACATCAAAGACTTGGGTCTGGCGCGACACCGCGCCCAGGCCGATGCCCTGGGTACCACCGGTAGAAAAACCGTCGGCCAGGCAGGCCTCCAGGTCAAATCCGTTGGCCCGGTCGATGGCGAGCATTTCAAGCCCGGCACCGGCTGCGCGAGGCAGCACACGCAGGTGCAACTCACCGCTGGCGGCATGTTTGAGGATATTACTGGCAAGTTCGGTGGCGACCAGTGCCACGCGCCCGGCATCCGTGGCGTCGAAGCCGTGCTGCTCGGCGAGTTGCTGCGCGGTACGGCGGGCGTGACCGATCTGGCTGGTGTCTTCGATGGGGAGTACTTGCGTCATCGAACCGCTGATGTTCATACCCATCGTGTGATCGTTATGCGAGTACCCTTGCCGGGCGCGGTATCGAGTTCGAATTCTTCCACCAGGCGTTTGGCGCCGGTCAGGCCAAGGCCCAGGCCACCCCCGGAAGTCCAGCCGTCGGTCATCGCCAGCTTGATATCGGGTATGCCCGGCCCCTCGTCGCGGAACACCAGGCGCAGCCCGGTGCGGGCGTTTTCATCGAGGATTTGCCAATCCATGTCGCCACCACCGCCATACACCATGGTGTTGCGCGCCAGCTCGCTGACCGCGGTCACCATCTTGGTCAGGTCGATCAACCGCATGCCGCATTCAGTGGCCAGCTTGCGCGCAGTCTGGCGCGCGAGGACCACGTCCTGTTCGATTTGAATGGGTTGGCTGCCACTGCTGCGCACGTTCATCGTTCACGTACTCGATCCTGCAGCAGTTTCATCCCGCGTTCGACGTTCAGGGCGGTACTGACGCCCGGCAGGCTCATGCCGAGCTCCACCAGGGTGATCGCCACGGCCGGTTGCATGCCGACCAGCACGGTCTGGGCGTCCATGATGCGCGACAGGCCGGAGATGGTGCCGATCATGCGCCCGATGAACGAGTCGACCATGTCCAGCGCCGAAATGTCGATCAGCACGCCGCGAGCGGAGGTGCGGCTGATGCGCTCGGACAGGTCATCCTGGAGCGTCAGGGCCAACTGGTCGTGCATGTCGACCTGGATGGTCACCAGCAGGAAGTCGCCCATTTGCAGAATTGGAATGCGTTCCATTGGCTCAACCTGCCTTGCTGACAGTCAACCCCAGGCGGGTCAGGGCCAGTTTCAGCGCGTCGGCCAGGTTAGCCTTGGTGACTACGCCTTGCAGGTCCAGGCCCAGGTGCACGATGGTCTGGGCAATCTGCGGACGTACGCCACTGATGATGCAATCGGCGCCCATCAGGCGAATCGCGGTGACGGTCTTGAGCAGGTGCTGGGCGACCAGGGTGTCGACCGTCGGCACGCCGGTGATGTCGATGATGGCGATTTCCGAGCCAGTGTCGACGATGCGCTGCAGCAGCGACTCCATGACGACCTGGGTACGTTGGGAGTCCAGGGTGCCGATCATTGGCAGGGCAAGTACGCCATCCCAGAGTTTGACCACCGGCGTCGACAGTTCCAGCAGTTCTTCCTGCTGGCGCTTGATGACTGCTTCGCGGGATTTCTGGAAGGTGCGGATAGTGTGCATGCCCAGAGCGTCGAGCAGCTCGGAGACTTCCCACAGTTGTTCGGCAAGCAGTGCAGGGTTGTCCTGATAATGATTCTGCAGCATCGCAAACATCGGACCCTTGAGCGAGAAGATGAAACTGGCGGTCTGATGGGAGTCCTGGCCGAGGAGGGCACGGCTGTGGGACAGCTTCTCGAGGAACTGGCGAATCTCGTCCCAGCCTGGGGCAGTAACGTTCTGACCATTGCCTTGTTCCAGGCCGGCGACGATCAGTTGCAGAAATTGCGCAGTCTGTTGCTTGAGGTCCTGTTCCTTGACGTTGCGCGAGGCACCGTTGGCTTCCAGGCGCTGCGCCCAATCAGCCAGCAGTTGATTCTGGTTGATTTTCATTGCATCGAGTGTGCTGGTCTGCAGTGCTGCCATGTGCCTGAACTCCTTGAAATTATTGGCCGATTACGTGAATTTTGGATCGGCGCAAAGCAATGACATTTGCCGTTCGAAATAGTTGTCGTGCTGCGCAGTTATTTATCATCTCACACAGCGTAGGTGATCATGGATGGAACGTTGTTCGAGGCGCAGATTCGAAGCTATAAGGCGAGTGTCTCAGCCTGCCCTGTACTGATGAATGAGGTACCTATGAAAGACGACTCGATGACGCAGCAACAAAATCAAGCGGTGGACCGCAACGATCCGGCGATTGACCCGCAGACCCCCGGTGACAACTCTGCTTCGCAGCAGCAGACCAGCGAGCCGGACAGCGCCGACTCAGCGGTGGATCAGAAGAATCAGCACGACGACAACGACAATGAATTCAGCCCGGGCTTCAAGCCTGAACCGGATCGGGCCAAACCTGGTGATAACACCGATGGCGATATTGATACCGATGGCGGCTAGGCGCGTTGTGGCCTGTCTAGTCCTGAAATAGGTTTACATCTGTTTCACCCCAACGCCCGATGCACCGCATCGGGCGTTTTGTATTTCAAG
>NZ_JBEOPS010000033.1:0-30960 GCF_040310305.1 Pseudomonas sp. HY13-MNA-CIBAN-0226 | reverse complement strand
TCTATCGTTCATGGAACCTCCAAGTTGGCGAAATCATATCGCCCTTAAGAGGTGTCCGGAATTATTAGACCAGTTCAACTTGCTGGCAATGCGGTCGACGCGCTCTGTTGTACCCGTAGGAGCTGCCGAAGGCTGCGATCTTTTGATCTTCGGCGCCCACTTCGACGCTAAAGATCAAAAGATCAAAAGATCGCAGCCTTCGGCAGCTCCTTCAAGTGCCTATGCCTCGGGTTTGATGCGATCCGCCGGGCGCCGCACTCCCGCCACGATCTTGTCCACAGCCTTGGTCGCCGCGACCATGCCGAACGTCGCCGTCACCATCATCACCGCGCCAAACCCGCCGGCGCAGTCCAGCTTCACCCCATCGCCCACGAAACTCTTCTGCAGGCAAATGCTGCCATCGGGTTTCGGGTAGCGCAGTTGTTCGGTGGAAAACACGCAAGGCACGCTGTAATGCCGGGTCACGGTGCGCGAGAAGTTGTAATCGCGGCGTAGCGTGGAACGCACTTTCGAAGCCAGCGGGTCGTTGAACGTACGGTTCAGGTCACAGACCTGAATCAGCGTCGGATCAATCTGCCCGCCCGCGCCCCCGGTGGTGATGATCTGGATCTTGCGGCGCTTGCACCAGGCAATCAGTGCCGCCTTCGCGTTGACGCTGTCGATGCAATCGATCACGCAGTCGATATTCGGCGTGATGTATTCGGCCATGGTCTCGCGGGTAACGAAATCCGCCACCGCGTGCACGGTGCAAGCCGGGTTGATCCCACGCAAGCGCTCGGCCATCACCTCGACCTTGGGCTTGCCCACGGTGCTGTCCAGCGCATGCAACTGGCGGTTGGCGTTGCTGACGCAGACGTCATCCAGGTCGAACAGCGAAATCTCTCCCACACCGCAGCGCGCGATCGCTTCCGCTGCCCAGGAACCGACGCCACCGACGCCGACGATTGCCACATGCGCCGCGCGCAGGCGCTCAAGGCCCTCGATGCCATACAAGCGGGCGATGCCGGCAAACCGTGGATCTTCTGTACTCATGACCATTACCCCAAAAACCGGCGCGCAGTATAGGGCCATCGCGAGACAAGTTTAAGCGTCGGCGACAAGTGTAAGAACTTATGTGAAATCAGAGTGCCCAATGTAGGACATTTCCCTGCTAGCTGTAGGATCAGAGAACCTACAGTGTAGGATGTGCACCCTTGCCCTTGTCAGTCAGTCGCCAACCGCCCCTTCGTTCCACAGCCTTTGGAACCCGAAAAAGCTATGTCATCGCGTAAATTTGGACTCAACCTGGTCGTGGTGCTCGCCATCGCAGCCTTGTTTACCGGCTTCTGGGCGCTGATCAATCGCCCGGTCACCGCTCCCAACTGGCCTGAACAGATCTCCGGCTTCTCCTATTCGCCGTTCCAGCAAGGCCAGTACCCGCAAAAAGATCAATATCCAAACGACGATGAAATGCGCCGTGACCTGGAGATCATGAGCAAGCTGACGGACAACATCCGCACTTATTCGGTCGATGGCACGCTGGGGAATATTCCCAAGCTCGCGGAAGAGTTCGGCTTGCGTGTCACCCTGGGCATCTGGATCAGCCCGGACGAGGAGCGCAATGAGCGGGAAATCCTGCGCGCCATTGAAATCGCCAACACTTCGCGCAGCGTGGTGCGGGTGGTTGTAGGAAACGAGGCAATCTTCCGTAAGGAAATTACCGCTGCGGAACTGGGCATGATTCTCGATCGCGTACGCGCGGCGGTGAAAGTGCCCGTGACCACGTCCGAACAATGGCACGTCTGGGAAGAACACCCGGAGCTGGCCAAGCACGTCGACCTGATCGCCGCTCACGTATTGCCCTACTGGGAGTTCATCCCGGTGGACAAGGCCGGGCAATTTGTACTGGACCGCGCCCGTGACCTGAAGAAAATGTTCCCCAAAAAACCCCTGCTGCTCTCGGAGGTTGGCTGGCCGAGCAACGGCCGCATGCGCGGTGGCGCCGATGCGTCGCCGGCAGACCAGGCGATCTATTTGCGCACGCTGGTCAACAAGCTCAACCGCCAGGGCTTCAACTACTTCGTGATCGAAGCCTTCGACCAACCGTGGAAGGCCAGTGACGAAGGTTCGGTGGGCGCCTATTGGGGTGTATTCAATGCCGCACGCCAGCAGAAATTCAACTTTGAAGGCCCGGTAGTCGCAATCCCGCAATGGCGCGTGCTGGCGGTCGGCTCGGTGGTACTGGCCCTGCTGTCCCTGACGCTGCTGATGATCGACGGCTCGGCGCTGCGCCAGCGTGGTCGCACGTTCCTGACCTTCATCGCATTCCTTTGCGGTTCGGTGCTGGTGTGGATCGGTTATGACTACAGCCTGCAATACAGCACCTGGTTCAGCCTGACAGTAGGCATCCTGCTCGCCCTCGGTGCGTTCGGCGTGTTCATCGTGCTGCTGACCGAGGCCCATGAACTGGCCGAAGCGGTATGGACCCACAAACGTCGACGCGAATTCCTGCCGGTGGTGGGCGACTCGAACTATCGGCCAAAAGTCTCGATCCACGTGCCTTGCTATAACGAGCCACCGGAGATGGTCAAACAAACCCTCAACGCCCTCGCCAACCTCGACTATCCGGACTTCGAAGTCCTGATCATCGACAACAACACCAAAGACCCGGCCGTCTGGGAACCGGTGCAGGCGTACTGCGAAACCCTGGGGCCGCGTTTCAAGTTCTTCCACGTCGCCCCCCTGGCCGGCTTCAAGGGCGGTGCGCTGAACTACCTGATCCCACACACCGCCAAGGATGCCGAAGTCATTGCAGTGATCGACTCCGACTACTGCGTCGACCCGAACTGGCTCAAACACATGGTGCCGCACTTCGCCGACCCGAAAATCGCCGTGGTGCAATCGCCGCAGGATTATCGCGACCAGAACGAAAGCACCTTCAAGAAGCTCTGCTATGCGGAATACAAAGGTTTCTTCCACATCGGCATGGTGACCCGCAACGACCGTGACGCGATCATCCAGCACGGCACCATGACCATGACCCGTCGCTCGGTGCTCGAGGAGTTGGGCTGGGCTGACTGGTGCATCTGCGAAGACGCCGAGCTGGGCCTGCGGGTGTTCGAAAAAGGCCTGTCGGCAGCGTACTACCACACCAGCTACGGCAAGGGCCTGATGCCCGATACCTTCATCGACTTCAAGAAGCAGCGGTTCCGCTGGGCCTATGGGGCGATTCAGATTATCAAGCGGCACACCGCGAGCCTGTTGCGCGGCAAGGACACTGAACTGACCCGCGGCCAGCGTTACCACTTCCTCGCGGGCTGGCTGCCGTGGGTGGCGGACGGCATGAATATCTTCTTCACGGTCGGCGCCCTGCTGTGGTCGGCGGCGATGATCATCGTGCCGCAGCGGGTCGATCCACCGTTGCTGATTTTCGCGATTCCGCCCCTGGCACTGTTCGTGTTCAAGGTCGGCAAGATCATCTTCCTGTACCGCCGCGCGGTCGGGGTGAACCTCAAGGATGCCTTCTGTGCGGCGCTGGCAGGGCTGGCGTTGTCGCACACCATCGCCAAAGCGGTGCTGTACGGGTTCTTCACCAGCAGCATTCCGTTCTTCCGCACGCCGAAAAATGCCGACAACCACGGCTTCTGGGTGGCGATTTCGGAGGCGCGCGAAGAAGTGTTCATCATGTTGCTGTTGTGGGGCGCGGCATTGGGGATCTTCCTGGTGAACGGCTTGCCAAGTAATGACATGCGCTTCTGGGTCACCATGTTGCTGGTGCAATCGCTGCCGTACCTGGCGGCATTGATCATGGCGTTCCTGTCCTCGTTGCCCAAACCTTCGTTGGAAGCCGAACCGGCAACGGCATAATCCGTTATGGGATAACGTCAAACGGCGGCCTTCGGGTCGCCGTTTTGCTTTAGAATGATCGCCCTTTTGCACAGGTTTACCGTGCGCACCTCGGAGCTTCTACATGACGGCCCACGCCGACCTTTCGCCGACCCTTCAACTCGCCATCGACCTCATCCGCCGTCCATCCGTGACGCCGCTCGACGCCGATTGCCAGAAGCAGATGATGCAGCGCCTGGGCGATGCCGGTTTCACGCTGGAACCGATGCGCATCGAGGATGTGGATAACTTCTGGGCGACCCACGGCCAGGACGCGGGCCCGGTACTGTGTTTTGCCGGCCACACCGACGTCGTGCCAACCGGCCCGGTGGCCGCCTGGCAAATCGACCCGTTCAACGCGCTGATCGATGAACACGGCATGCTCTGCGGCCGTGGCGCGGCGGACATGAAAGGCAGCCTGGCGTCGATGACCGTGGCCGCCGAGCGCTTCGTCACCGACTACCCGAACCACAAGGGCAAGGTCGCATTCCTGATCACCAGCGACGAAGAAGGCCCCGCCCATCACGGGACCAAGGCCGTGGTCGAGCGTCTGGCTGCACGCAAGGAGCGCCTGGACTGGTGCATCGTCGGCGAACCGTCGAGCACCACACTGGTGGGCGATGTGGTGAAGAACGGTCGCCGTGGCTCCCTGGGTGCCAAATTGACCGTGCGCGGCGTGCAAGGTCACGTTGCTTACCCGCACCTTGCCAAGAACCCGATCCACCTGGCTGCCCCGGCGCTGGCCGAACTGGCCGTCGAGCACTGGGACAACGGCAACGACTTCTTCCCGCCTACCAGCTTCCAGATTTCCAACGTGAATTCCGGCACCGGCGCAACCAACGTGATTCCGGGCGACCTGGTGGCGGTGTTCAACTTCCGATTCTCCACTGAGTCCACGGTTGAAGGCCTGCAGAAACGCGTTGCCGACATCCTCGACCGGCATGGCCTGGACTGGCACATCGACTGGGCGTTGTCCGGCCTGCCGTTCCTGACCGAGCCAGGCGCTTTGCTGGATGCGGTTGCATCGAGCATCAAGGACATCACCGGTCGCGACACCAAGGCGTCCACCAGCGGTGGCACCTCTGACGGACGTTTCATCGCCACCATGGGCACCCAGGTCGTCGAACTGGGGCCGGTCAACGCGACCATCCACCAGGTCAACGAGCGAGTGCTGGCCGCCGATCTCGACGTGCTGACCGAAATCTACTACCAGACCCTGATCAAGTTGCTCGCCTGATGCTCGCCTGCCCGATCTGCAGCGAACCGCTGAACGACGTGGACAACGGCGTGGCCTGCCCCGCGGGACACCGGTTCGACCGCGCACGCCAGGGTTACCTCAACCTGCTGCCGGTACAGCACAAGAACAGTCGCGACCCTGGGGATAACCTGGCGATGGTCGAGGCTCGCCGTGACTTCCTCAACGCCGGTCATTATGCCCCGGTGGCCCGGCGCCTGGCCGAACTGGCGGCGCAGTACGCGCCGCAACGCTGGCTGGACATCGGTTGTGGCGAAGGCTATTACACCGCACAAATCGCCCAGGCACTGCCCAATGCCGACGGCTACGCGCTGGATATTTCCCGGGAAGCGGTCAAACGCGCCTGCAAGCGCAACCCGCAACTAACCTGGCTGATCGCCAGTATGGCGCGGGTGCCGCTGGCTTCCGGCAGTTGCCAGTTTTTGGCCAGCGTGTTCAGTCCCCTGGACTGGGAAGAAGCCAAGCGCCTGCTCAGCTCCGGTGGCGGCCTGATGAAGGTCGGACCGACCAGCGGCCACCTGATGGAATTACGCGAGCGCCTGTACGATGAAGTCCGTGAATACACCGACGACAAGCATCTGGCCCTGGTACCGCAGGGCATGGTGCTGGCGCACAGTGAAACCCTGGAGTTTCGCCTGAGCCTGGCAAGCGGCCTGGACCGTGCCAACCTGTTGGCCATGACGCCCCATGGCTGGCGCGCCAGTGCCGAACGCCGGGCTGCGGTGATCGAGCAGGTTGAACCGTTCGAGGTCACCGTTTCAATGCGTTACGATTACTTCGTACTTCAATAATTTTGGTCTTGAGTTAACAACTTGAGGCCGGCTAAATCCGCGAATGGATTTTTCAGACCCGCAGTGAGGACATCCATGCGCCAACCCGATATCGAGATTTACCTGAAAGACGCTGACGTTGACTACAAGGCGGTCGCCACCTGGCTCGGCGAAGCCTTGGGGCCGTGCACCGACTGGGTCCAGAAGGGCCAGACCTACAAGTGCAA
Organism: Pseudomonas sp. HY13-MNA-CIBAN-0226; assembly: GCF_040310305.1. NCBI lineage: Bacteria > Pseudomonadati > Pseudomonadota > Gammaproteobacteria > Pseudomonadales > Pseudomonadaceae > Pseudomonas > Pseudomonas sp. HY13-MNA-CIBAN-0226. Next base: position 24,844 of record NZ_JBEOPS010000033.1, on the reverse strand, counting down.
GGCCGGCAATGTCCCGGTGACCTGGTTGCCGAAGGCTGTAGGAAAATGGAACAGCCTGTACCTGGAAAGTGACCAGACCCCGTGGGAAGACGACATCGCCTGCGCCCGCGCTGCATTTGCCGCACTGAACGTCGAAGTACGCTGCGCGCCAGGTACTTGGGTCGAGGAAGAAGGTGAAGAGACCGCGGATCGCTGGATGCGCATCAGCGCTGATGGTGAAGAAGAGATCACCTGGAAGACCGCATAAAAGCGAATAGATCGTCCGAACGCGGCCCGAACCTTCGGCAGCTCCTACAGGGTCATGTGTACACCTGTAGGAGCTGCCGAAGGTTCGGGCCGCGTTCGGACGATCTTTTGATCTTAAAATTTACAACCCAACCACATCCTCAGCCTGCAATCCCTTTTCTCCCGTCACTACGGCGTATTCGACCTGCTGCCCTTCCGCCAACGAACGATGCCCCTCGCCGCGGATCGCGCGGTAGTGCACGAAAACGTCCACCCCGTCCTCGCGCTGAATGAAGCCATAACCCTTGGCGTCGTTGAACCACTTCACATTGCCAGTCTCGCGCGTTGCCATGAATCGCACCTCTTCTTTTTATTGTTGAGGCGCGAGTATAGGACAGCCCGAAAAACTCTCAACTGAACTTTACTTAGCCGCTTTTTTGCCGATTTTCGATGAATCCGGCACACTATCGACCGCCCGAGCAAATGCTCGGTCTCATTCACTCACGCAGAAGCCGTATGACCCGCTCCCCGTTCCGCCGTCTAGTGTTTGGCACCTTGCGCCGACTGCTGTACCTCTGGGTTCGCTCGGAGACGATCAACCAGTCGTCGTTCACCCTCAACCTCGACCGCAGCCGGCCGGTGTTCTACGTCCTGCAAAATCCTTCGCTGACCGACCTTGCCGTGGTCGATACCGAATGCACCAAGGCCGGTCTGCCGCGCCCGGTCCTGCCGGTGTCGGTGGGCAACCTGCTGGAGCCAGCGGCGTTTTTCTACCTGACACCCGACCCCGACTGGCTCGGCCGCCAGGACAAGCGTGGCGCGCCGCCGACCCTGACCCGGCTGGTCAGTGCCCTGAGCCAGAATGCCGCCGAAGACGCGCAGATCATTCCCGTCAGCGTGTTCTGGGGCCAGTCGCCAGACAGCGAATCGAGCCCGTGGAAACTGCTGTTCGCCGACAGCTGGGCAGTCACCGGCCGCCTGCGCAGGTTGCTGAGCATCATCGTGCTGGGCCGCAAGACCCGGGTACAGTTTTCCGCGCCGATTCACCTGCGTGAGCTCATCGATCACAACAAGGGCCATGAGCGCACAGTGCGCATGGCCCAGCGCATCCTGCGGGTGCACTTTCGCAACCTGAAAGCCGCCGTGATCGGGCCGGACATCTCCCACCGGCGCAACTTGGTCAAGGGCTTGCTCAACCAGCCGCTGGTCAAGCAGGCGATCCTCGAGGAGGCCGAGCGCGAGAACATCTCCCCGGAAAAAGCCAAGGCCCAGGCCCTGCGCTATGGCAACGAGATCGCGTCGGACTACACCTATACCGCGATCCGTTTCCTCGAAGTCGTGCTGAGCTGGTTCTGGAACAAGATCTACGACGGGATCAAGGTCAACCACATCGAAGGCGTGCAAAAGGTCGCCCAGGGTCACGAAGTCATCTACGTGCCGTGCCATCGCAGCCATATCGATTACCTGCTGCTGTCCTACCTGCTGTTCCGCAACGGCCTGACTCCGCCGCACATCGCCGCCGGGATCAACCTCAACATGCCGGTGATCGGCAGCCTGCTGCGCCGCGGCGGCGCGTTTTTCATGCGCCGCACGTTCAAGGGCAACCCGTTGTACACCTCAGTGTTCAATGAATACCTGCACACCCTGTTCACCAAAGGCTTTCCGGTCGAATACTTCGTCGAAGGTGGCCGCTCGCGCACCGGGCGCATGCTGCAACCAAAAACCGGGATGCTGGCGATCACGTTGCGCAGCTTCCTGCGGTCCTCGCGGATGCCTATCGTCTTCGTGCCGGTGTACATCGGTTACGAGCGAGTGCTGGAAGGTCGTACCTATCTGGGCGAGCTACGAGGGGCCACGAAGAAGAAGGAATCGATCTTCGACATCTTCAAAGTCATCGGCGCCCTCAAGCAACGCTTCGGCCAGGTGGCCGTCAACTTCGGCGAGCCGATCAAACTGGCGGAGTTCCTCGACAGCGAGCAGCCCGACTGGCGCCAGCAGGAACTCGGCCCGCAGTTCAAGCCGGCGTGGCTCAACGAAACCACCCATCGCCTGGGCGAAAAAGTCGCGCAGCACCTGAACGAAGCGGCAGCCATCAACCCGGTCAACCTGGTCGCACTCGCCCTGCTCTCCACCAGCCGCCTGGCCCTGGACGATCGCGCGATGGCGCGGGTGCTCGACCTGTACCTGGCGCTGCTGCGCAAAGTACCGTACTCGCCGCACACCACCCTGCCGGAAGGCGATGGTCGGGCGCTGATCGAGCACGTGAAGGACATGGACCTGCTCTCCGAGCAGAGCGATGCCCTGGGCAAGATCCTGTACCTGGACGAGCAGAACGCCGTCCTGATGACCTACTACCGCAACAACGTGCTGCATATCTTCGCGCTGCCCGCGCTGCTGGCCAGTTTCTTCCAGAGCGCCTCGCGCATGAGCCGGGAGCAGATCCTGCGCTACACCCGCGCGCTGTACCCGTACCTGCAGTCGGAGCTGTTCATTCGCTGGTCCCTGGATGAACTCGATGCGGTGGTCGATCAATGGCTGGAGGCATTCGTCGAGCAAGGCCTGTTGCGATTCGAAAACAATGTGTACCTGCGCCCGGCGCCGAGCTCGCGACACTTCGTGCTGCTGACCCTGTTGTCCAAGAGCATCGCCCAGACCTTGCAGCGCTTCTACATGACCGTGTCCTTGCTGCTCAACAGCGGCCAGCACAGCGTCAGCGCCGAAGAACTGGAAGACCTGTGTACCGTCATGGCCCAGCGCCTGTCGATCCTGCACGGCTTGAACGCTCCGGAATTCTTTGACAAGAGCCTGTTCCGGCACTTCATCCAGACCATGCTCGACCTTGACGTGTTGCGCCGTGACGAAGCCGGCAAGCTGAGCTATCACGAGCTGCTGGGCGAACTGGCTGAAGGCGCGGCGAAGCGGGTGTTGCCGGCGGAGATTCGCCTGTCGATCCGCCAGGTGGCCTTGCACCGCAGCGAAGATGCAGCGGATCAGCCACCCGCACCAATCGAAATTTCATGAAGTCCTTGTGGCAATGAATTCCCCTGCAGGAGCCATGCTTGCTCGCGATGGCGGTGTATCAGACAGCAAATATGTCGAATGCCGCCCGGAGCAGCCTGGCGCCCACATTCAGAACGGAGACACCCCTATGAAAAAACTCTCTCTCCTGGCCGCAGCCACCCTGCTCAGCGCCTGCCAATCCATGCAACCTGCAGCAAAAACCAGCCTCGACGGCGAAGTGTTCTACCTGCAACGCATCGCCTTGCCGCCGACCGCCACCCTGAGCGTCAGCTTGCAGGACGTCTCCCTGGCCGACGCACCAGCGGTCGTCCTCGACGAACACAAAGGCCCGGTCAAAGGCCAGGTGCCACTGCCCTTTCACCTGAGCTACGACCCGGCGCAGGTCAAGCCCGGCCACCGTTACTCGGTCAGCGCACGCATCGAAGCGGATGGCCAGTTGCTGTTCATCACCACCGAAAATCACGCCGTGCAGCTGGATGGCAGTGATCCGCAGCCACTGAAGATTCGCGTGAACGCCGCTCGCTAAAGCCCTTTTACCCTTAGGAAGCCGCCATGCCCCCCATGATCCTCCGCTTCACCGGCCTCTTTGCAGGCTTGCTGATGTGCGCCAACGCCATGGCGCTGTCGCTCAATGACCTGTCACAAAAAGACGCTACCGGGGGTCTCAAGGACGCCCTGACCCAAGGCGCACAGCTCGCCGTCAAACAACTGGGCGCTCCAGGCGGCTTCAGTAACAACCCTGAAGTGAAAATCGAGCTGCCGGGCAAACTGGGCAAGGTCGCCAGCAAGATGAAACAGTTCGGCATGGGGGCCCAGGTCGATCAACTGGAGACCAGCATGAACAAGGCCGCTGAAACGGCCGTGGTCCAGGCCCAGCCGATTCTTGTGGATGCGGTGAAGAAGATGACGGTCGACGATGCCAAGGGCATCCTGGGCGGCGGCAATGACTCGGCCACGCAGTACCTGAGCAAAACCAGTCGCGAACAGATCCGCGTCAAGTTCCTGCCCATCGTCAAGCAAGCCACCGACCAGGTCGGCCTGGCCAAGCAATACAACGCCTTCGCCGGTCAGGCGGCTACCCTGGGTGTATTGGATGCCAAGAACGCCAACATCGAAGGCTATGTGACCGAGCAAGCGCTGAACGGCCTGTTCGAGATGATCGGCAAACAGGAAGAAACCATCCGCAACAACCCGGCCGCTGCGGCGACCAGTTTGGCGAAGAAGGTGTTTGGCAGCCTGTAAACAGTGGGAGCAAAGCTTGCTGCGGGAAGCGTTGCGACGATAGCCCTGAGGCGATCTGCGAGTGAAATCGCGTAGCATCGATCGCGAGCAAGCTTTGCTCCCACAGGGGAGGATCAGGCCGGGTCCTTCCTGATGCGGAACCATGCCGCATACAAGGCCGGCAGAAACAACAGCGTCAACGCTGTGGCCACAATCAGCCCGCCCATGATGGCAACCGCCATCGGCCCGAAGAACACGCTGCGTGACAGCGGGATCATCGCCAGCACTGCCGCCAGCGCCGTCAGCACGATTGGCCGGAAGCGTCGGACCGTGGCTTCGATGATCGCTTGCCAAGGCGTGAGCCCGGCGGCGATGTCCTGCTCGATCTGGTCCACCAGGATCACCGAGTTGCGCATGATCATCCCCGACAGGGCGATGGTCCCCAGCATCGCGACGAAGCCGAACGGCTGCCGGAATACCAACAGGAACAGCGTCACGCCGATGAGCCCCAGCGGCGCGGTCAGGAACACCATCACCGTGCGCGAGAAGCTGCGCAGTTGCAGCATCAGCAAGGTCAGTACCACCACGATAAACAAGGGTACGCCAGCCTTCACCGAGTTCTGCCCACGGGCCGAATCTTCGACGGTGCCGCCGACATCCAGCAGGTAGCCGTCCGGCAGCTCGGCGCGAATCGGATCGAGGGTCGGCATGATCTGCGCCACCAGGGTCGCCGGTTGTTCCTTGCCGTAGATATCGGCCCGAACGGTGACGTTGGGCAGGCGATTACGGTGCCAGATGATGCCCTCTTCAAAGCCGTATTCCAGCGTCGCGATCTGTGACAGCGCCACGCTGCGCCCGTTGTCGGTCGGCACGGCGAGGCTCGGCAGCAACGACAGCTCGGTACGCTCGTGCAGGGTGCCGCGCAGCAGGATCTCGATCAATTCGTTGTCTTCGCGGTACTGGCTGACGCTGGAACCGGTCAGGGAACTCTGGAGGAATTTTGCCAGGCTCGCGGTGCTCACCCCAAGCGCCCGGGCACGGTCCTGATCGACGTTGAGGTACACCACCTTGCTCGGCTCTTCCCAGTCCAGGTGCACGTTGACCACATGCGGGTTCTCGCGCACTTTCGCCGCGACCTTGCGCGCCAGGGCACGCACCTCCTCGATGTGTTCACCGGTCACCCGGAACTGCACCGGATATCCCACGGGCGGGCCGTTTTCCAGGCGCGTCACCCGCGAGCGCAAGGCCGGAAACTGCTCGTTGAGGGTCTCGATCAGCCAGGTGCGCAGGGGTTCGCGGTCTTCGATGGTCTTGGCCAGCACCACAAACTGGGCAAAGCTGGCGGCTGGCAGTTGCTGATCCAGCGGCAGGTAAAAGCGCGGTGACCCGGTGCCCACGTAAGCCACGTAACTATCGATACCGGCGTGATCCTTAAGCAGCACTTCGAGACGTTTGACCTCTTCGGCGGTGTTGCTCAGGGACGCGCCCTCGGCCAGCTTCAGGTCGACCATCAGTTCAAGGCGGCCGGACGCCGGGAAAAATTGCTGCGGCACAAACCGGAACAGCGCAATAGAGGCAATGAACAACACCACGGTTAACACGATCACGGTCTTGCGCCACCGTACGCACCACTCCACCAGGCGCCGCACGCGCTGATAGAACGGAGTGCCGTAAGGATCAGGCTGACCACTGCCGTGTTTGGCTGCGTGAATTTTCGCCAGATCAGGCAGGAGTTTTTCCCCCAGATACGGCACGAAGACCACGGCGGCGACCCAGGACGCCAGCAGTGCGATGGTCACTACCTGGAAGATCGAGCGGGTGTACTCGCCAGTGCCCGATTGCGCCGTGGCAATCGGCAGAAAGCCGGCGGCGGTGATCAGCGTGCCGGTGAGCATCGGGAACGCGGTGCTGGTCCAGGCGTAGCTGGCCGCCTTGACCCGGTCGAAGCCCTGCTCCATTTTGATCGCCATCATTTCCACGGCGATGATCGCATCGTCCACCAGCAAGCCCAGCGCCAGCACCAGGGCTCCGAGGGAGATTTTGTGCAGGCCGATGCCCAGGTAATACATGCAGGCGAATGTCATCGCCAGCACCAGGGGAATCGCCAACGCCACGACCATGCCGGTGCGCACGCCAAGGGAGAAGAAACTTACCAGCAATACGATCGCCAGGGCCTCCACCAGCACCTGGATGAATTCGCCAACGCCGGTTTTTACTGCAGCGGGCTGGTCCGAGACCTTGCGCAACTGCATCCCGGCCGGAAGATTCTTCTGGATGCGGTCGAATTCGACTTCCAGCGCCTTGCCCAGCACCAGGATGTCGCCACCGTCCTTCATCGCAACCGCCAGGCCGATGGCGTCCTGCGCCATGAAGCGCATACGCGGCGCCGGCGGGTCGTTAAAACCACGCCGTACGTCAGCCACATCGGAAATGCGGAACGTACGCTCGCCCACCCGGATTGGAAAGTTCTTTATCTCATCGACTGTCTGAAAATTCCCCGACACCCGCAGCTGCAAACGTTCACTGCTGGTTTCGAAGAACCCCGCCGTAGACACCGCATTCTGCTCTTCCAACGCTTGCTGGACTGCGGCCAGGGGCAAACCCAGGGTGGCGAGCTTGACGTTGGACAGCTCGATCCAGATCTTCTCGTCCTGCAGCCCAAGCAGCTCGACCTTGCCGACATCCTTGACCCGTTGCAGCTGGATCTGGATGCGATCGGCGTAGTCCTTGAGCACCGCGTAATCGAACCCATCGCCGGTCAGGGCGTAGATATTGCCGAAGGTGGTGCCGAATTCATCGTTGAAAAACGGCCCCTGGATGCCCGGGGGCAAGGTGTGGCGAATGTCGCTGATCTTCTTGCGCACCTGATACCACAGCTCGGGAATCTGCACCGAGTGCATGGAATCCCGGGCGATAAACGTCACCTGGGATTCTCCTGGACGAGAGAACGACACGATGCGTTCGTACTCCCCGGTTTCCATCAGCTTCTTTTCGATGCGTTCGGTAACCTGCCGCGAGACTTCCTCGGCCGTTGCGCCCGGCCAATTGGTGCGAATTACCATGGCCTTGAAAGTGAACGGCGGGTCTTCGCTCTGGCCGAGCTTGGTGTAGGAAAGCGCTCCAACCACGGCCAGCAGCAGCATCAGGAACAGTACGATCTGGCGGTTACGCAACGCCCACTCGGAAAGATTGAAGCCCATCGGGGATTACTCCTTGTCCGCCAGATTGATCACGCGGTTGGAGCGGTCCACCGGGCGCACCTGCTGCCCGTCATGCAGCACATGAACACCGGCGGCGACTACCCAATCAGTGGCGTTCAGGCCTTCCAGCACCGGCACGGTCTTCTCGCCGAAGGCGCCGACACGCACCGGGGCTTTTTTCAGGGTGTTGTTGGCGCCGAGTACCCAGACGTAGGTGGCGCCGTTTTCTGCGGTGACTGCCGAGAGCGGCACTGACAGCGATACGACGTCAGCGGCCTGGATAAACACCCGGGCGCTCTGACCGAGTTCGGCCGGTACTTTGCCGGCGGTGAAGGCAATACGCGCGGCGAACGTGCGCGACTTCGGATCGGCCGCCGGCGAGAGTTCGCGGATCCGCCCGGCAAAGCGCTGGTCAGGTTGGGTCCAGAGCTCCACGGACACCGGCTGGCCCACCTTGAACCGGCCAAAACTCTGCTCCGGAAGGCTGATCAGCACTTCCCGCTCACCATCAGTGGCCAGGGTAAACACGGTTTGCCCGGCGGCTACCACCTGCCCGACTTCCACCGCCCGCTTGGCCACCACACCGTCCTGGGGCGCCCGCAGAACGGCATAGCTGGCCTGGTTGGTCGATACGTTGAATTCGGCTTTGATTTGCTTGAGGCGCGCTTCACCGGATCGGTAAAGATTTTCGGAATTGTCGTACGCCGAACGGCTGACCATCTGACGGTCCATCAAGGTCTTGTAGCGATCACGCTCGGCACGCACCAGATTGAGATTGGCTTCGGCCGCCGCGACCTGGGCGCGGGTGGCCTCCAGTTGCAGGCGTACGTCCTGGGGATCAAGCTCCGCCAGCGGCTGATCAGCCTTGACCCGCTGCCCCTCCTCGACCAGTCGTCGAATCACCTTGCCGCCAATCCGGAAAGCCAGGTCCGGCTCGAAACGCGCCCGCACTTCACCGGGGAAACTTTCCATGGCCTGCGCCGAAGGCTCTGGCTGCACCATCATGGCCGGTCGCACCGTGACCTGAGGCGCCTCCTCATGACCGCACGCGGACAATAAAAAAGCCAGACCGACTGGCAACGCGAGGGGCAAGGCATAGCGGAACATGGTGAAGGACCTTTCGCTAATGGTGCTTGGAATAATTATACTGGCCAGTATGTTATTAATAGCAAACTCACCAGTCCAGTATTAAAGCGAAGAATGCCCAACAATCTTTCAGCCCCCAACGGCCCTGGCCGTCCCAAGGATCTGGCCAAGCGCCAGGCGATCCTCGACGCGGCGAAAAGCCTGTTCCTGAGCAACGGCTACGCGAACACCAGCATGGACGCAGTGGCGACCGAGGCCGGCGTGTCAAAGCTCACGGTGTACAGCCACTTCAACGACAAGGAAACGCTGTTTTCCGCGGCCGTCGTGGCCAAATGTGAAGAACAACTGCCGCCGCTGTTTTTCGAGTTGCCCGACGGCATCGCAGTGGAGACCGTGCTGCTGAACATTGCCCATGGTTTTCACCAACTGATCAACAGCGATGAATCGGTGAACCTGCACCGCCTGATGATGACCCTGGGCAGCCAGGATCCGAAGCTCTCGCTGATCTTCTTCGAAGCCGGCCCCGAGCGCATGCTGCATGGCATGGAACGGTTGCTGGTAAGGATCGACCAAAGCCGCGCGCTGAGCATCGATAAACCGCGCAACGCGGCCGAGCATTTCTTTTGCCTGCTCAAGGGCGCAGGGAATTTTCGCCTGCTGTATGGCTGCGGCGCGCCGCTGGCCGGGGAGGCCGCGGAAAGCCATGTGCGGGAGGTGGTGGGGTTGTTTATGCGGGCTTATCGGCCGGATTCAGTCTGAGTTATGTGCAGCAAGGACCGGCCCCATCGCAGGCAAGCCCGCTCCCACAGGAGGTCTGTGATTTAACACGAATCCCTGCGGGAGCGGGCTTGCCCGCGAAAGGCGCAACCCGGTCTCAGGACTTGAGCGCCTTCTTCGGATAAATATCATACCGACTCGATTTCCCGTCCAGCGCATGGCTGGGCTTGGGCCCCTCAATGCACGGTGCCTTGCGCGGGCGCTTGACCACCACGCGATGGCTGGCAAGAGCTAACGCCGCTGCGAGCAAGGCCGGCGCATCCAGGTCATCGCCCACCAGTGGCCGGAACAGGCGCATCTCCTTCTTCACCAGGGCGGTTTTCTCACGATGCGGGAACATCGGGTCCAGGTAGATCACCTGCGGTGGCTCCCCCTCCCAGTTGCGCATCACCTCGATCGAGTTGCCCTTGAGCAAACGCATGCGCGCCACGATCGGCGCCACGTCGAAATCCTCCGCCGCACGCAGCAGGCCATCTTCGAGCAAGGCGCCAATCAAAGGCTGGCGTTCGATCAGGCTCATCTCGCAACCCAGACTCGCCAGGACAAACGCATCCTTGCCCAGCCCCGCCGTGGCATCCAGCACCCGCGGCCGCACGCCTTGGCCGATACCCACCGCCTTGGCGATCATCTGCCCGGTGCCACCGCCAAACAGGCGCCTGTGGGCCGCACCGCCTTCGACAAAATCCACCCGCACCGGCCCCGGCGCATCGGCCCCGAGCTGTTGCAGTTGCAAACCCTGCTCGCCTACCTGCAGCGCGAACTCGGCATCGGCCACCTGCAACGGCAAACCCAGGCGCTCGGCCCATTGTTCGGCCTCTGGCTGGAAGGTCGTGCCCAGGGCTTCGACATGGATGCGGCAGGCCGACGGTTGCTCAATCATGGAAAACACACTCAAAAAATTAATGATCGGCAAAAACGGCCGATAACAAAACTATCGAGCATTTTGCCAGAGCTGAGCGTCGACCGAGAAAAATGTCAGACATTCAACCCATCATCACAGGCTTTATCTCGCCCTACGGCGATTACAGCCTGCGAAACTCCCAAGCACTGAGCGGCGTCAGTCATCTGTGGCAGGATTTTTTTGCCCGGGCCCTGGCTGATCAGTCGAAGGAAGAGGTGCTCCCCGCTTCGCTGGATTTCCCGGCGGTCGACCTCGACAGCCCGGTCGAACCCACCGTGGGTAGCGACCTGCTCGCGCATATCGTTTCGCAGCGCGAATGTAACGTGCAGGACCACGTAGTACGCCCGCCCGAACCACTGTTCCTGCCAATTGCCGAGTTCGAGCTGGACCTGGTCGACAAGCCCTTCCCACCGTTCCCGGAAGAAGAAATCGTCGCCCAACAGAAACAGCAGGATTTCGAAAGCGCCTGGGTTCGCCCGATCGTGCTCAATGCTGGCCAACCGTTGGCAGACGTTGGCCCGGCGCCACAACCGCGCCTGCTGCACCTGCCCATCGCCGAATTCGAACTTGATCTGCTGGACAAGCCGTTCCCGCCTTTCTCGCCCGAAGAACTGGTGGATCAGCAGAAAAACTTCGACTTCGACATCGGCTGGGCTCGCCCGATCGTCCTGCACAACCTGCGCATCGCCGCCTGACCGTCAGCGGCACACCGACCACGGCCCGACATCCACATGAAAGTGATTGTGATGGGCGGCATTGTAATCCGGACTCAAGACCACACTGAACAGCCCACAGCCGCCATTGCGAACCTGCCGTAAAAACTGCGCGTCGCGATTATCCCCTGGCCAGTCCTTGAGCACACTGATCGTTCGCCCATCTGCCAGGCGAAAACCGGCGATGTCCAGCGCATCGGCGGACGCATGCTGGCTGCGCCTCGCATTCTCGCGCCCGTAGACGTTGCGACAGGCGAAGCTGCCCAGATGATCGACCCGCGCCACCGCCTGCCCATAGATCGCCTGAGCTGCAGGCTGAAGGGCATGGCGCTCGAACAGTGCGAAGGTCACGGCCAATGGGCAACTGGCGAGGAAACTGCTGCTCAACGCGACCTCGCCGCCCTGTATGCGCAAGGTATTAAGCAGCGGGCAGGTCGCGTCGGGGCTATCGGCCTGGCGGTTCACGCGCAAGCCGGAAGTGGCCAGGGCCTGGTCACACAGCTGGGCATCGGCGCGCAAGCGCATGAGTTTGTAGCGCGTGAGGACATTCGGCGCAGCGGCAACGTCCAGCGGCGCCCAGGGGTTCCACTGCGGCGGTACCGCGATCCAGCCACGCCACACGCCCGCAGCGGTTGAGCCGATGATCAGCAGCAGGAACAACAGCCACCAGCGCAACCGCATCGTCAGCCCTTGAACAATTGATTGGCCTGGGCGTACGGCATGGACCTTGAGGTGAAGTCAAACGTGCCGGCCTCCTTTATCTCCCGCGCCGCACGGAAAAACTCGCCATAGGCCGCCAGAGCCAGCGCCGAACCGACGCTGATGCGCCTGACGCCCATGTCGTTCAATTGCGCGACCGTCAATTTGAGGCCACCGGACATCAGCACATTGACCGGCTTGGGCGCGACCGCACGAACCACCGCCAAGACCTCCTCGGCACTGCGCAGCCCGGGTGCATACAGCACGTCGGCGCCCGCTTCAGAAAACGCCTGCAGACGGTGGATCGTATCCGCCAGGTCCGGATTGCCGTGCAGGAAGTTTTCCGCCCGGGCCGTCAGCGTGAAGGCAAAGGGCAAGCTGCGAGCGGCTGATACTGCCGCTTCGATCCGCGCCACGGCATGTTCGAAACAATAAATCGGCGCGTCATCGCGGCCCGTCGCGTCTTCGATCGAGCCGCCAACAGCCCCGGCCTCTGCCGCACGCAGAATACTTTGCGCACAGGCGGCGGGATCATCGGCAAAGCCGTTCTCCAGATCGACCGCCACTGGCAGGTCCGAGGCCGCGACGATCGCCCGGACATTGGCCAGGGTGTCATCCAGGCTCAGTCCGCCGTCCGGGCGAGCATTGGAGAAGGCATAACCGGCGCTGGTGGTGGCCAGGGCCTGGAACCCCAGGCTGGCGAGCATTTTCGCCGAACCGGCGTCCCACGGATTGGGAATCACGAAAGCCTTGTCGCGTTCATGCAGCGCTTTGAACGCCTGGGCTCGAAGGGTTTGCGCATCCATTGGCAGGCTCCTGGAAAAGACGACTCACGCCTCAGAGCAAACCAAGTTGTTCGGCGGCGGGCTCTCTGTATAGCTCAGGCAGCGCCGGCAGACCAGGTAAACGCAGCATCAGTTGAGTGTGGAAACGTTGCGCGAGTTTCGCCGCCAGCAGGTTGTCGGCGGTGTGCAGGAAGATATAAGGCGTGCGGCCCTCCTCGATCCACTGCGCAATTTTTTCCACCCAGGGCACCAGGAACGGATCATTCGCTTCCAGCTGTGGATGACCAATGAAGCGCACCTGTGGGCACTGTGTGAACGCCGCCGGGCGAGTCGCCACGTTGGGCTTCTTAGCCTGGGCGTCGAGCACGGCAGGATCGGTCGAGGTGCAACTGAACAGTGCCCGTGGATCGAGGCAGATACGTTCGATGCCACGATCGCGCAACAATCGATTGAGAATGCGTTCGCTGTCGCCCTTGGCGAAGAACTCCCGATGGCGCACCTCCACCGCCAGTGGCCGCTCCAACGCATCAATGAAACCCGCCAGTTCGGGCAGGCGTTGCGGTGTGAAGCTTTTCGGCAGTTGCAGCCACAGTGGCGAGACTCGTTCACCCAAGGGGCTGAGCAGTTGCAGGAAAGTCTCGGCCGCAGTCAGCTGTTCACGCAGGTCGCCGCTGTGGCTGATGTCGCCGGGGAATTTGGCAGTAAAGCGAAAGTGCTCGGGCATGGTGTCGGCCCAGCGCTGCACAGTACTGGCAGCCGGGCTGGCGTAGAAGGTTGTATTGCCTTCAACCGCATTGAACACCTGGGAATAAAGCGACAGGAACTCGGCAGGCCGGGCATCTTGCGGATAGAAGTAATCGCGCCAGGCGTTTTCACTCCAGGACGGGCAACCGAGGTAATACGGCAGCCGCATCAGATGTACAGGTCGAGGCCCAGCACGTCTGCATCCCAATCGACGAAACCGGCAGTGCTGAGGTAGCTGGCAAGGGCCATTGCGACGCTCTTGCTCATGGCGCGATGGTAGATCATGTCCTGCTGACGCGCCGGAAGATTACCCAGGCGTTGCGCGCCAGCTTTGGCGGCGCGGGCGGCCATTTGCTCTTCGGATGGATATTCCAGCTCACCGTCGATATCGACCGGCTCGTCCTGCACCACAGTGCTCTTACGCTGTTGGCGCTTGATGGGGTAGGACTGAGAGGAAAAGCCGTCTATACGCATAAAGTCATGCTCGGTATCGATGATGGCAGTTTAGTGGCGCGCAGGGCTCTTCGCAAACTGCCGAATGATAACTAGAACACAAAAAAGGCAAAAGGTTTAAACATGGAAGATGGAAACTGACGATTGGCTGTGTCTGCGAGGCCGTCTTCGCGGGCAAGCCCGCTCCCACAGGAGGCATGTCGCACACAAGTTCAGTGACAACTCGCAATCTGTGGGAGCGGGCTTGCTCGCGGAGAAACCACCGCGATTCAAGCTTATCTTGCTTTGGGCGTCGCCACTTTATCGCGCAAATAAACCGGCTGCGCCTCATCCGCCACGATGGCTTCACCGCGCGCCCAGGCAAATCTGGCCAGCGTCAGCAGGTCTTCAGCGTGGGGCAACATGCCCGCATCCTGCCCGCTCGGATTGACGGCTATGCGCTCGGCATAGCCCCAACCGGTACCCGCACCGAACCACTCGCCGCTGGCATCGGCAGGCAACGCTGCCGCTTCCGGCGCCAGCACCGCTTCGGCACCGACCAGGCGCATCTCCCCCGCTGTCTCGCGGTAGCAACCCCAATACACTTCATCCATGCGCGCGTCGATAGCCGCGGCCACCTGGCTCACGCCATGCTCGCGCAAGGCCCGCTGCGCCAGCACTGCCAGGTTGGATACCGGCAGTACCGGGCGATCCAGGGCAAAGGCCAGGCCCTGGACCACGCCGATGGCGATCCGCACGCCGGTAAATGCTCCCGGCCCCCGGCCAAATGCGATGGCGTCGACCGCCTGCAGCGTGGTCCCGGCGTCTGCCAGCAACTGCTGAATCATCGGCAACAGCTTTTGCGCGTGCAGGCGCGGGATCACCTCGTAATGGCTCGTGACCTTGCCGTCATGCAGCAAGGCAACAGAGCAGGCTTCAGTCGCGGTGTCCAGGGCCAGCAAGGTGCTCATCGATGTTTCCGTAAGAGAGTCAGAAAAAGTGCGCCAGTATAAACAACTACGGCCCGCAAGCGGGCCGTAGAAGATCAAACGCAGATCAGCTCAGGGCTTCAAGCACCTTGCCGGTTATCGCTTCGACGGAGCCGACGCCAGCAATGTGGCTGTACTTCGGCTTGCCATCGGTTTCAGCCGACAGCTTCTGGTAGAAAGCCACCAGCGGTTTGGTCTGGGAATGGTAGACCGACAGGCGATGACGAACGGTTTCTTCAGTGTCGTCCTTGCGCTGCACCAGGTCTTCACCGGTGATGTCGTCTTTACCGGCAACTTTCGGCGGATTGTAGACGGTGTGGTAGACGCGGCCGCTGGCCTCGTGAACACGGCGACCGGCGATGCGCTGAACGATTTCTTCGTCGTCAACGGCGATCTCGACCACGTGATCCAGCTCCACGCCGGCTTTGACCAGCGCTTCAGCCTGAGGAATGGTGCGCGGGAAACCGTCGAACAGGAATCCGTTGGTGCAGTCAGCCTGGCTGATGCGTTCCTTGACCAGGTTGATGATCAGGTCGTCGGAGACCAGACCGCCGCTGTCCATGACGCTCTTGGCGATCAGGCCCAGCTCGGTGCCAGCCTTGACCGCTGCACGCAGCATGTCGCCAGTGGAGATTTGCGGAATGCCGAATTTCTCGGTGATGAACTTCGCCTGAGTACCTTTACCGGCCCCGGGAGCTCCCAGCAGAATGACGCGCATCGATGTGCTCCTCAATTTTTTATATGGATAACGTCAGATTCGCCTCATGGGGCCAATCTCAAAAATAGGGTCGTGACCGCCCAAACGGCCAAAGGCTGCTCAAGATACACAGCAGTTCCTGCCCACACAAGCCGCCGAAAGTCGGAGAAACCCACGCCTTGCGTGACTTTGCGACGGGGTACCCCAAGTCGCAACCCCATCACTAACTGTCGCCTGACCGCACTTTCGCGCGACTCGGCGGCAGGCATCCGCCACCCGCTGCAGGTGCCGGACGCCACCGCAAAATGTTAGCCGGTGTTACGCAAACCAGCGGCAATCCCCGCCACAGACACCAGCAGCGCCTGTTCTACCGGGCTGCCTTGAGTGACTTCCTGCTGCCGGGAGCGCGCCAGCAACTCCGCCTGTAATAGATGAAGCGGGTCGAGGTAGGTGTTGCGCAAGCGGATGAATTCGAGGGTGGCCGGGCTATGCGCCAGCAGTTGGGACTGACCGGTCAGCCCCAGGACCACCGCGCAGGCCTGCGACAATAGGTCGCGTAAATGCGCACCTAGTGGCAGCAGATCCGGCTCCACCAGACGCTCGTCGTAAGACCGGGCGATGTCCGCATCGGCCTTGGCCAGGACCATCTCCAGCATATCGATGCGCGTGCGGAAGAACGGCCACTGCTCGCGCATCTGCCCCAGCAACTCACCTTCGCCGCGCTCCAGCGCCTTGCTCAGTGCCGCTTCCCAGCCAAGCCAGGCTGGCAACATCAGTCGGGTCTGGGTCCAGCCGAAGATCCAGGGAATGGCCCGCAGGCTTTCAATACCACCCGCGCGTCGCTTGGCCGGGCGACTGCCCAACGGCAGGCGACCGAGCTCCTGCTCCGGGGTGGACTGGCGGAAATACTCGACGAACTGCGGATTTTCCCGCACCACTGCGCGATAGGCTTTCACGCCATCAGCGGCCAGTTCGTCCATCAGATCGCGCCAGGCCGGCTCCGGCGGTGGCGGTGGCAACAACGTTGCCTCCAGCACGGCCGCCAGGTAGAGGTTGAGGTTCTGTTCGGCGATATCCGGCAGGCCGAATTTGAAGCGGATCATTTCCCCCTGCTCGGTGGTGCGGAACCGCCCCGCGACCGAACCCGGCGGCTGCGACAGAATGGCTGCGTGAGCAGGACCGCCGCCACGTCCAACGGTGCCACCGCGGCCGTGGAACAACAGCAGCTCCACCTGCTGCTCGCGGCAAATATCGACCAGGCGTTCCTGCGCGCGATACTGCGCCCAGGCGGCCGCCGTGGTACCGGCATCCTTGGCCGAGTCGGAGTAGCCAATCATGACTTCCTGCGGGCCGTGCAGGCGTGAACGATAGCCTGGCAGGAGCAACAGTTTTTCGATCACCGGGCCGGCGTTATCCAGGTCGGCGAGCGTCTCGAACAGCGGCACTACACGCATCGGCCGCAATACCCCGGCCTCCTTGAGCAGCAGCTGCACGGCCAGCACGTCCGAGGCGGCGCCGGCCATGGAGATCACATACGAGCCCAGCGAAGCGCCCGGCGCGGCGGCGATTTCCCGGCACGTGGCCAGTACTTCGGCGGTGTCGGCCGATGGCTTGAAGTACGCCGGCAACAATGGTCGACGGTTGCCCAGCTCGCGCATCAGGAAGTCGATGCGCTCTTCTTCAGTCCAGTCCTCGTAGCGCCCCAGGCCCAGGTAATCGGTGATTTCGGTCATGGCCGACGAATGCCGCGAGGAGTCCTGGCGTACATCCAGGCGTACCAGGAACAGCCCGAACGTCACCGCTCGGCGTAGACAATCGAGGAGCGGTCCATCGGCAATCACGCCCATGCCGCACTCGTGCAGCGACTGATAACACAGCTGCAGCGGACCTAGCAGGTCGCGGTTGTCCTGCAGCACATCAGCCGTTGCCGGTGTGCTGGCTGTCAGGGATGCATGCGCCCAGTTACGCGTTGCCCGCAGACGTTCACGCAGTTGCTTGAGCACCGCGCGGTAAGGTTCGGCGCTGTCGCCGGCCTTTGCCTTGAGCCCATCGCTGGCCTGCTGCATCGACAGCTCCGCTGCCAGTTGATCGATGTCACGAACGTACAGATCCGCCGCCATCCAGCGCGCCAGCAGCAGCACTTCGCGGGTGACCGCCGCCGTGACATTCGGGTTGCCGTCGCGATCGCCGCCCATCCAGGAAGCAAAGCGAATCGGCGCAGCTTCCAGCGCAAGGTGCAGGCCGGTGGCGTCGTGCAGGGCCTTGTCGGCCTTGCGCAGATAATTGGGAATGGCTTGCCACAGCGAGTGCTCGATGACCGCAAAACCCCATTTCGCTTCGTCCACCGGGGTCGGGCGGGTGCGGCGGATTTCCTCGGTGTGCCAGGCTTCGGCGATCAGGCGTTGCAATTTGACCTGGATCTGCTCGCGCTCGGCGCTGGTCAGGTCGCGATGGTCCTGAGCCGCCAACTGCTCGGCGATGGCGTCGTATTTCTGGATCAGGGTACGGCGTGCCACCTCCGTCGGGTGCGCGGTCAGCACCAGCTCGATCTCCAGCCGCCCCAACTGCCGCGCCAGCGCTTCGGCACCATGACCTTCGGCCCGTAAGCGAGCGAGCAACTCCGGCAATACCCGGGCCTCGAAAGGTGCCGGTTGGGATTCCTCGCGTCGGTGGATCAGTTGGTACTGCTCGGCGATATTGGCCAGGTTGAGAAACTGGTTGAACGCCCGCGCAACCGGGAGCAATTCATTTTCGCTCAACTGGTTGAGGCTGGCGCTCAGCTCGGCGTCCATCGAACCGCGCCGGTCGGCCTTGGCCCCCTTGCGAATCTGCTCGATCTTGTCGAGGAAGCCGTCGCCATACTGCTCGCGAATGGTGTTGCCCAACAGCTCACCCAGCAGGTGAACATCCTCGCGCAAGCGTGCATCAATATCGGTCATCAGCAGTTCTCCAGCAAAAAATCCGGGCGGCCAGGAACCTCAAGAGTGCCGCTCCAGACTGTTTCTGACAAGCAGACGACGAAGGGACTGTAAACCTTTGGGGTTGAAGCTAGTCTGAAGAGTAAGCCGTACAACGGCTTGCCGCCCCTCACCGGCGGATACTCTCCGGCCTGCCACGAGCAGGCGCGCAATGAGGTTGTCATGAAAATTCGCGAGCTCGCCCAGCATTGGGAAGAAAATGCCAAAGGTCGCCTGACCGACACCGGTTACAAGATTCACCTGGACGTGGAAGCGGCCGCGAGACTGGCGGCCATCACCGAAATGTACCCCAAGCGCCAGCCCGAAGAACTGCTCGGGGAGCTGATCGGCGCCGCGCTGGAGGAGCTTGAGAAAAGCTTCCCGTATGTGAAGGGATCGACCGTCGTGGCAACCGACGAAGAAGGCGATCCATTGTACGAAGACGTCGGCCCGACCCCACGTTTCCTGGCGCTGTCGCGCAGGTATTTGCATGATCTGGCGAGCGGTGGCGACGAGCCCAAACACTGATCATCGTTCCCGAGAATGCAGGTGATCCCTGTGGAAGCGGGCTTGCTCGCTCCCACATTAGCCCGAGAATACCTCTGCGCCCCCCACAAAGTTCCACCTCCAAAACCATGACCAATCGGTCAGGTATTTTTTCCGGCGATTGGCCATCTCTTCTGAACTTTTGAAAAAGCGCTCGGGTCGTACCCAGTAACCACGCCTGGGACGGCCGTTTCAAAACGCCTCTTAACATCGACGGTACGGCTCCATGCCCAGGATGGATTTTCAAGTTTTTCAGGAGCATTTCCAATGGAGTTGAAGACCATGAAGACCAGCATCGCCAAATCCTCGTCTACTCACCTGCGCGGTCTGAAAATGGCTGCACTGGCAATCGGCACCAGCTTCGTTCTGGCCGGTTGCGCAGGCAATCCGCCGACCGAGCAGTTCGCCGTGACTGAATCGGCCGTCAATAGCGCCGTCAGCGCCGGCGGTACCGAATTCGCAGCCGTGGAAATGAAATCGGCTCAGGACAAACTCAAGCAGGCCGAGCTGGCCATGCATGACAAGAAGTACGCCGAAGCCAAGGTTCTGGCTGAACAAGCCGAGTGGGACGCCCGTGTAGCGGAACGCAAAGCGCAGGCAATGAAGGCCGAACAGGCAGTCAAGGACTCTCAGAAAGGTGTTCAGGAATTGCGTCAGGAAAGCCAGCGCACCGTGCAGTAAGCGCGCATCCAGACCCCAGACCTGAAGCTCTAATCGATAGAAAGGACGACTTATTATGCGTAAACAATTGATGATCCCCGCTCTCCTGGCCGCAAGCGTTGCACTGGCAGCCTGCTCCACTCCGCCTAACGCGAACCTGGAAAACGCCCGCACCAACTACACCGGCCTGCAAACCAACCCGCAGGCCAGTAAAGTAGCGGCGCTGGAAACCAAGGAAGCCAGTGACTACCTGGACAAGGCAGACAAGGCTTACCTGAACAAGGAAGACGAGTCGAAAGTCGATCAGCTGGCTTACCTGACCAACCAGCGCGTCGAAGTGGCGAAGCAGACCATCGCCCTGCGCACCGCCGAAGCCAACTTGAAAAACGCTTCGGCCCAACGTGCCCAGGCTCGTCTGGATGCCCGTGACGCGCAGATCAAGCAGCTGCAGGACAGCCTGAACGCCAAGCAGACCGATCGCGGTACGCTGGTGACCTTCGGTGACGTGCTGTTCGCCACCGACCGTGCCGACCTGAAATCCAGCGGCTTGGTCAACATCAACAAACTGGCTCAGTTCCTCCAGGAAAACCCGGACCGTAAAGTGATCGTCGAAGGCTACACCGACAGCACCGGTACCGCGTCGCATAACCAGTCGCTGTCCGAGCGCCGTGCGGCTTCCGTGCGCACTGCCCTGGTGAAAATGGGCGTTGATCCAGCGCGCATCGTTGCTCAGGGTTATGGCAAGGAATACCCGGTTGCCGAAAACGGCAACGCTTCGGGCCGTGCCATGAACCGTCGTGTTGAAGTGACCATTTCCAATGACAACCAGCCGGTCATGCCGCGCTCGGCCGTCAGCGCTAACTAAGCTTTACGCAGTGACACAAAAGCCCCGCCTGATCTGATCAGGCGGGGCTTTTTGTTGAAGATCAAAAGATCAAAAGATCGCAGCCTGCGGCAGCTCCTACGGGGTTGTTGCAGCTGGCGAGGGCGTCAGGGTTCGAGCTTTTGCGGAGTTTCCCCGCCCACACAACGCACTGCCTTCTTCTTGTTGTCTACCAGCACGCCGGTCAGGCCTTTCTGCTCGGTGTCGAACATGACCAGCACGCCATCGATGCACTGGGCCACTTGCGCGGCCGGCTGCAGGGAAATCTTGTAGTCTTCGCCGGGCACGGTCTTGAGCATGGTGAACTCGCTCAGCAGCAGTGCATCCTCGGGTTTGGCAAAGTGCAGGTAGCCGTACCACCACAGGGCACCCACAGTGCCGAGGATGCTGCAGATACCGGTGATGATCAGCGGGATGGCGTTACGTTCTTCACTCATTACGGACTCTCTGGTGGTTCATCTTCAGAATTCGGGGGCGCCGGGTAATTCGGGATTTCGCCCAAGCGGCGCAGGCCGTCGAAATGTTGCGGATCGTCAAGGTAGCGCAGCATTACCTTGCGCCAGACCGGGTCGGCAAAGGTCTGCACATGCCCACCCCGGGTCAGTTGCAGCACCCGCGGCGGCGGCGCAGCTTGATACAGACGGATGCCGTTGGAAAGAGGCACGATCGGATCGTCGATGCTGTGGTAAATCAATTTGGGCACGCCATCGAGCTGCGCCATGGAGTTGATCGCGCTGTCGCCGTCCGGCACCAGCCAGGACAACGGCACCTGCAAGGGCCAGGTCAGCCAGGAACTGCTCAGGGCAAAACGCCCGACGCTGCGGTAGCTGGCCGGCACACCGTCGAGCACAAACGCCTTGAGCTGCTTCTGGCGCTCCGGATGCTGGACCAGGTAATGCACCGCCATTGAACCACCGAGGCTCTGCCCTAAAAGGATCAACGGCTTACCCTGGACCTCAGGCGCCTGGTCAAGCCATTTGAAGGCGGCGTCGATGTCCTGGTAGATCGCCGGCAGGCTCGGTTCGCCTTCGGAAAGGCCATAGCCGCGATAGTCCAGCAGCAATACCTGGTAACCCTCTTGCGGTAACCACCAGCTGCCTCCGAGGTGCATGGGCAAATTGCCGCCATTGCCGTGCAGATGGAGCACCGTGCCCTTGACCTCGACGCCTTGCTTCGCCGGAAGCCACCAGGCATTCAGCTTGAGGCCATCGGCAGTGACCAGGGTGACTTCACGGTAGTCGAGCTTGGCTTTTGCCGGGGTGAACAGTTGACCGGGCTCAGGGTAGAACAGCAGCGAGCTGCAACCGCCGAGGGTCAGGAGAAGGCAGAGGATGCCGAGGATTCTCATCCGTTGAAGTCCCGCGTAACAAAGAAGTGTGGAATTCATCACCGATCTTGTGGGAGCAAGGCTTGCCCGCGATAGCGTTGTGTCAGTAGACCACAGCGCTGAATGTCAGATGGTCATCGCGGGCAAGCCTTGCTCCCACAGGAGCGGGTGGTGTTCTCAGAGAATGTTGGAATAATCCGCTTCAATCCGGTCCAGGCTCAAGTGATTGAGGAAGTTGGAGAAGCACATCCAGGCAGACAACGCGTTCATGTCACGGAACTGCTCCGGCAGATATTTGGGCGGCACCACCAGCCCTTCATCCACCAGCTGACGCAACGTGCGCATGTCTTCCAGGGTGGTCTTGCCGCAGAACAGCAGCGGCACCTGCTCAAGCTTGCCTTTACGCACGGCCAACTGAATGTAGTTGTAAACCATGATAAAGCCCTTGAGATAGGACAAGTCTTTGGTGAATGGCAGGCCGGTCGGCACCGAGCCGCGGAAGACCCGGCTGGCGTTGCCGTAGCTTTCGGCCATTTCGAAGCCTTGCTCGCGGAAAAACTCGAATACCTGCAGGAAGTCGGCACCCTCCTCCACCATGTGGATGGCACGAGTGCGGTTGGTCAGTTTGCGCAGGCGACTCGGGTAGGAGGCGAAGGTGATGATCTCCATCAGAATCGCCAGGCCTTCCTGGGTCACGGTCGATGACGGCGGGCCCTTGGAGAGGAAGGTGCAGATCGGCTGGTTCAGGCCATTGAGGGTGGTGCCGACATGCACCAGCCCTTCATGGACTTCCAGCGCGCGCACGTCGCGCTCGTTGAACATCGCATCGGTGCGGATCTTAATGTAATCCGCGCCGGCCGCCGCGTCCGCGACAATGCCATCGGACTCGAACACCCTGATGGTTTCCTCGGCCTCGCCGAACACTTTGCTCAGGCGGGTTTGCAGCAGGTTCACAGCGTCCTTGGCGGTTAGGATTTTAGGCTCGTCCTTGAGATCGCCACGACCGTCGATGTTGTTCAGGTAGTCCGACAGCATCAAGCCAAGGTCGGACAAGGTCGGGTCGCCGGCGTGAAACGCATCGGAGGCAGCGCCATAGAGCTCCTGGGAAATTAACCCGAAGTCCTCGGTACCGCGGGCTTCCAGCATGCGCACCACCATGCGGTATTCCTTGCACATGCGCCGCATGATCTGGCCGACCGGGTTGAACTGGCCCAGCTGCCGGGTGATGTCGCGTTCGATGTTCTGGAATTCCAGTTTCACTTTGCTGGAGTCGAAAGACAGCGGCCGATTGAGGTAGTAATCACGGTCTACCGCCGGCATCTCCTTGCCCTTGGCCTTGAGGAAACCCTTGCGGATGCCCTCGTCCCACTTCACCGCGTCGAGGACGCGAATCGGTGTCTGCGCCAGCACAATTCGATCGGACAAAATGCGTATCGTCTGCTGGTAATCGTCCACCCGAAACTCCTGTAGTAAAACCGTTAGTGCTGGGTTTATTTAGCGTTGGCCAAGCGCTGGTAGCGCACGGCTTCGACAAACACGTCGGAGTTGGCCGGGTTGTCGAGGTAGGCAAACACCTCGGGCATGCTGTTGTTGATCAGTACGCCATCACCATCATCCGTCTGGAAGCCCTGGCCGTTGAGGGTTTTCTGCCCCATGGCCTGGCTTATCTGATCCAGGTCGAGGTTGTAGACCACCAGTTCGCGCTCCTCGTTGAGTTCAAAGCCGGCGATGAGGAAGTGGCCGCCAAATTGTGCCGGCACCTTCGCCGACAGGTACCAGCGATCGCCATGGCGGGACACTGTAAACGGATAGGCCTCGCGCGCCTTGGGCCTGGCCTTGAAGTAGCTGACCGCCTGGTAACGATTGTTGCCGATGCGCGTCAGCTCCAGGTTCATGGGTTCGCCCCAGGCATTGGTGCTGGTCCATTTGCCCAACAGCCCCTTGGGCGCGGGATCACTCTGGGGCAAAGGCTCCTTGAAGGACACCAGGCAGCCACTGAGCAACAGAAACGACAAGGCGATCACAACGACACGCCAGGTTTTCATTCAATACTCCCTATGAAATCACACCACCGAGCCCCGGGGGCGCGCGTTACACCGACGCCAACACCAGGTGCATGTAACGGTTGAGGATACCGAGCATTTCAGCCTCTGCGTCAGGCTCGGCATCGTTCAGCAGGCCCTGATATTCCATCCGTCCGATAATCGCCGTCAACACCTTGGCGTCCTGTTGTGGCTCGCGGGACCCCAATACCTGAAACAGCTGACAGCTGCCCTGCAGCAGAATCTGCTGATGCGAGCGCACCAGTTCCGCCAGCCGCGGGTTCAGCAGTGCCTCTTGGCGGAACGCCTGTTCGGCCATCAGGTGCTCGCGACGATTGACCAGTTGGCGATGCACATAGTCTGCCATCAGGCGCGCAATATCGTCGGCCAGTTGCGAGCGCGACTCCGGGCTGCCGTCGCCACTGACCACCATCTCGCGCAGCAGCCCCTCGTTGTTCACCCACAGCTTGCCCATGAAAGCCGCGCTGCGTTCCACGTACTGGGCGAAGGTATCGGTGAGCAGGTCATCGATGTCCTTGAAATAGTAGGTCGTCGCCGACAATGGCACGGCCGCTTCGGCAGCCACTGCGCGATGACGCACGGCCCGCACGCCATCACGCACCACAATGCGCATCGCTGCATCGAGAATGTCCTGTCGACGCTGTTCGCTGCCCTGTCGGCTGGCCTTGCGACCCTGGTACTGAACGCTTTCAGCAACCGCAGTGGCGATACCCGCTGCACCTTCTTGAGCCATTGCACGATTCACGACAGGTCTTTCCTCTCAGATGAAAGCAATAAATTGATACGTTTGTACCAGACAGGCAATAAAAAGCCGCCCTGGTAGGCGGCTTTTTGATTAAAACTGTCTCGTCCTGAATAAGGTTTACACCTTCTGGCTTCTTATCAGGAAGGTGCAATGAATACGGGCGAAAAACGTAG
>NZ_JBEOPS010000032.1:0-36340 GCF_040310305.1 Pseudomonas sp. HY13-MNA-CIBAN-0226 | reverse complement strand
GCGGGCAGGCTCGACACCTTGCCCTTCACTACAGCGCCGAGCATGTGGAAGCCGTCAGTGCCGATTGTTTGACCTACGAGGGTCGCCATGCGGTTGTCAGTGTCTTCGTACCGGCCTTGCTTGCGGATGGCTGGAAGGACTTCAGCGGTAACCCACTTTTTGAAGCGCTTGGCTTCGGTTTTGCGGCTACGGAGGATTGCGGAGTACAAGCCTGACTCACTGATTACCGTCATTTCCTGATCACCGCCAGGGGTGGGCACAATCTGCCCACCCTTCTCGTCGTCATCCAAATTGCGGGTCATATCCTTCGCGGAGAGATACCGAAGGGCACTTGCCACGTCGGCGGCCACGAACCATGGCTGATCATCAATCAGAACGGTACGGACTTGCTGGGTATCGAAGTGAAACGGAATGATTTTAGCTGTTTGCATGACGAAGCCCTCGTAGAGTTGCTTACCGCGCCCGAGACCAATCGGGTGGGCGGAACCGTGCGGGTTGGTCTACCGGTACGAGGGCCGGCGAGCCCTAAGGCTCCCACACACGGCCCGCCCATAATGGGTGCAGCCATGCTGCGGGCACAAAAAAACCGCTAAAAGCGGCGGTTGTACCCGCCTCGCATACCGGGAGACCAATCCCGTGTCGCTGAATTGGCAGCGACCGAAAAAAGGTATCCTGCCAGAGGCTGGGTGTCAACAACTTAATCCGAAAGAAACTCTATATGAGGCGTCAAGCTCTACGCTTCCTAAGCCATGACCTCATTCGGCTTACCGGTAAAACCTCCCCAGTTTCAAGATCTACGGCTTCTATAATGCGGTCCAATCGGAAGGTTCTACTGTCTTTTCTCAATCTACAGAAAGCGACGATATACCCATCCCCGTCAGATACGTATCGGCTAACCATGACCTCCCGGTCTGATAAAACACCGTCGGCGTCTCGATATGCCAATTTAAGATGGGCACGAACAGCAATCCCTTCATCATTTTCCAGGGATTGATCGCCTTCCTGCTTCGGCTCGTAGCTTGCCGCTGAGCGAAGCACCCCAATTGCAATTATCGCCGCTATGAGCCCTCCGGCAGCATAGGTGCCGATGACCTCGAAGAACCGCAAACACAACACGACTGCAATAGCTCCAATGCCCAACATACTGCTGCCCCTTCCTGGCTTACGTAGCCGAGCAGTCTACATCGGGCTTCTGAAGCTGTGAGGGTAAAACAACGGTATTTTCCGTTGGAAGAATTGAAATGTAGAACCCTATGGAAAGGGCCTAATCAACAACCTTTTCCGAATACCCCTAAAATTGAGTTGGATACTGGAACAGACTGGACTGCCGTTTGGACAGTCGTCGGAAGTTCACTTGCAACGATCGCTGTGGTCCTAATAACGACGTTATATACGGCGTACAGTTTTCGCAAAGCTACTAAGGCGCAAAAAGAAATGGCGGATGCGCCGCCATTCAGCTCTTCGAGGAACTCGGCGGTATCGGTTGGTGTGGACATGGCTTTTGCTCCGGGTTGGCCTGCAGGCCGCTGGGTGGAAGATTGAATTGGGATTGGCGTAGGCGCTGGCGCACTTGGTTGTTGATGCGCTTCATGAAGTGAACTTGAAGCCGTTTTCTCGAGCGATAAGGCGGGCGCGTTTTGCTTCCATCCCGCAGTCTCTCGCTGCCTTGGCGACCGGCGTGCCGGCCTCGGCCAGCTCCTTCAGCCTTGGCGCGACCTTGTCCCGCTCTGCACGCAGCTTGTTGCTGTGAGTGGTACCGAAGCCGCCAAGCTTCTCGCCGCTGACGCCTGAGGCTACTTCCTGAACCAACCGGCCGGCGCCAAAGAACTGGTCCAGCTTATGGTTCAGGTCGTCGATGATTGAGTCTCGCGGGTGGGGCATTGGAACGCCGATCATTTCCGCTCACCTGCCAGCGAGAGCTTGATGCCGTCGGCACGTGCTTCCATCTGTTGTGCAAAGTTGACGGCGGTCTTCCAAGTCCAGCGGAATCCCACGACCTTGTCGGTGGCTAGCTCGACGATGCGGTATCCGTTGCCCTTGGTGACGACCTGGTAGCGAATCTTCTGCACGGGCAGCTCCTGGCCGATCATGGCGTAGAACGCGGCGGTGGCGATGCTTGAGCGAAGGTGCAGGGCAGCGACCCCGTCGACTCGCTGTTGTATTGCTGGATGCATGGCGATTACCTCGATGGGGTTGCGTGTATTCGTCAGCACTCGGCCTTCCTGCTGGTTGCCGTTGGGCGCAGGGGAGAGTGCTGACGGATAAAGGCAGGCGAAAAAAAGCCCGAGATCACCCGGGCTTTTTCGTTTGCTACTCACGAAGACCTCCCTACGTGAGAGCCTCCCAGGCCCGCTACTGGCGACGGCCTGGGTTTGAATCATCAGCGGTAACCTTGAACTTGGGGTGGCCTACCGATTGCTCGGCCGGTGCGCGGTAACACCGACGGCCCAGATGCCGCTGCCTGTCAGGGTATTGGGCGCAGCCTTCAGGCTTACTGCGCCACACAGGTGGATCGGTCGTTTACTTCATGGTTGTGCTCTCCGTGTAATGGTGATGATGGTGTGCATTAAGTCTTCTAACGCTCACCACGCTGAGCTCTATCTCAGCTGATGCAGGTGGCCGGTGTAAGTCGGGGTTTCGTCCGCATCCCGCTGCCCACTCAGTGAATGGGCAGAAGTGATGCTGTCCAGTCGCTACGAGCTGTGGCGAGCGCGGTCATTCAGAATCCGTATCCGCCCTTCATCGAACCACTCAGGCTGAAGCAGCTCGTTCCGGCCGTTAGACGTTGGTGGTTGCAGCAAGTAGCGATCGCAGCCAGTGAGGTAGGTGGCTCGCGCGACAATGGTTCCGTAGAACTCGGTGACCTTGTCTTCGGCTTTCTGTCCGAGCTCGATCATGATTTTTCCTTGCTGGTTGCGTTACGCGGCTTCAAGCGTTTCGGAGCGGCGGGTGATGCGAACGTGGGCTATCCGAACTGACGGTGGCCGACGATCACGGCGGGCTGGTTCGACTGACTGGACGTTGGCTACGGCGTTCATGGCCATCAGCGCGGCCAGGACGAAGCAGGCAGGGGAGATGATCTGTCTGCGCATTGCTTCAGCCACCAGCGCTGCCCGGCGGGTGACACCGAGCTTGAACATTGCGTTTGTGAGGCGTTTCGCGACGGTAGCCGGCGATATGCCTGCCTCCCGTGCAATCTCTTTGGCGGTGAACCCAAGGGCCACCCAGAGAAGGAACTGAAGCTCTCGCGGAGCAAGGCCTCGACCGAGGTGGCCTTTCCATACGCCATTTACGATTTCTGTTTCCATCGCGTTGACTCCCGGTTGTTTTCCCAATGCACCCGGCTAACCAGGTGCATCAGTGAAAATTTCCGTGTCCCTTCGGCGCTGCTGGCGCGGTACGGGCTCATTCAAGTTGTTGCTCCGACCGCGACTCAGTCCGCCGGATAACTGTTTGCGGTGCTTTACGCTGCGCACCCGGGTCAGTTGCCAACCCTCTGAACCGTTGAGGCCGGTTCATCGCTGCCTTCCATCTGGCCGGTTGTTATCCAGCGCTGATATAAATTTAGCCGTGAGCTAAACATGAGTCAATAGCTCCAAGCTAAATAATTTAGCGCTGAGTAAAATTAAATGATTGGACGGAAGATTGTTAAGAAAATCCCTACCAGTCTTTACGTCGGCATTAGCATCAAGCTAATATCCAGAAATACTGTACGTACATCCAGTTATCAAGGAGCAGCTGATGGCAAACCCGCAGAAGAAAAAGCCGCAAGAGATGAAGTCGATGTCGGGGGTAGAGCGCCTAACCCTTAGGGTTGCGAACATGGTCAATCACCCAATAGCTCAGGATCGCAAGTGGGCGACGATCCATCGGCTCGACACCGACGGGAGCCGGGAGTGGGACGAAGTTATTGGCGCGCTGGCCGAAGTGGATGGAATCGAGATGACCTTCAACGACGAAGACGATTCAGTCACCCTTCGGTGGGAGGCGCCTGCGGATGAGGATCAGCGAGTAGAAGCCCATGAAGAATTCGACGCGGTTGAAGAGGCGGCGCCTTTCTGACTTGCAAAAAAAAGCCCGCATATTTTGCGGGCTTTTGTCTTTCATAGCGCTCAGGCTTTCCTGGCGTTCCAGATCAGCAGCACTTTCGCGTGAATGGTCACATCATCGATTCGGGCTGTTTGGTTTTCGTAATGCGGATTGTCAGAAATCAGCCGGTAATGTTCTTCGTCGAGGCGCATGATCCGCTTGATGTAAAGCTCGTTGTGCCAAGTCAAGACGTAGATCCCATCTCCAACGAAATCCCTGATCCCCTTATCAACTATCACCAAGTCCTTATCGTTGATGGTGCCTTCCATGCTCTGGCCCCATCCGTTGATCATCCCCAAGGATGTTTTTGACGTGTAAGTGATGCCCTTCTCGCGCAAGATTTCTTCGCGTACTACTAGGTTTCGGACGACTTCCGTGTAATCAGGCGGAACCTGACCGTGACCCATGGCCGCGCGAATGTCGTACTGAGGGATGACAATTTCTTCGTTGGTAGGGCGCAGGCTGGCCATGTTCACCGAAAGCTCATTGGACGCCCCATCATCCGGCTCTTCTGCAGCGGCAACGATGCGGTCCCGGGCCTCGGTCGTAAGCCCCTTCACTTTGGAAAGCATTTGTTTCACTTGATCGGCGGCCGATGAAGCAGCTTCTGCTGAGGGCGCCATTATTAATTGCTTTGATTCAGCAGTCACCGGCCCATCTACGGTCGGTAAAGAGTCAAACCATCCCCGCGGCAATTTCTCAACTACTTCAATTCGGCGCGCGACGTCGTCGCCCAAATTCTTGGCGGTTTTATCAGAAAGGATTTGGCTCAGATGCGCAGGCGCCATCCCCCAGCGCTCAGCACAGGCCCCTTTTTTCTGGTCGCCGATCAACGTGATCAGTTGCCGCTTGCGAATCGCATAGATATCCATGCGAACAAGAATGCCATTCTTTAGCTCAATGCTAAATGTGCCCACAGCTAAATATTCCTTGCTCTGATATTAGCCCTAAGCTAAATTTCTCCTACGTTTAGGAGAGCCCTTATGAATGACCACTTGCGCGATTGGCTCGCGAACGCAACACCCGACCGGCGCCAGTTGGTTGCCGGAGTTGCGAAGACCACCGTCGGACATCTTTGGCAGCTAGCAGGCGGTCATCGAAAAGCATCTGCCGAGCTTGCCGAGCGTCTTCAAGACGCCTCCGGCGGCGAGATCACCATCGCCGGGTTACGCCCCGACCTCGTGGAGCTTGCACACAAGGTACTTCGTGGCGCGGCTTGACCGACCAACCATGAGAAACATTCTGCAACTCGTGAAACCGAAAGAGCAGAACACCGGATTAGCTGTTGATTCATCCAGTGCCCAAATGACAGGCACAAAAAAGCCGGTGGCTAGACCGGCTTCTTCACAACACAAACACTTGAGGGGCGATTATGCACAACCAAACCCAGCCCGGCAATACACGCCATGTCACGACACTCTTAGGTCAATCGCAAAACGTGTCACGTCACACCATGTCGTCACGCGAGATTGCCCAACTTACCGGCAGCACGCACGACAACGTTTTGAAGACTATCCGTGCTCTGGTTGCCAAGGGTGTCGTTTCCTCAAACGACACCCCCTATGTTCATCCGCAGAACGGTCAGGTCTACCGAGAGTTCCTGCTTTCTCAGCGAGATACGCTCGTGGTTGTTTCGGGCTACAGCGTGGAGCTGCGCGCCCGGATCATTGATCGCTGGCAGGAGCTTGAGTCCAGAGTCGTTGGTCAGCTGGAAATTCCCACTAACTTTGCCGAAGCGCTTCGTCTTGCTGCCGACCAGGCTGAGCAAAATCTGCTACTTCAGCAGGTCATCGCCAAGCAGGCACCGAAGGTTGAGGCGCTACATCGCCTGGCCAAAACTCAGGGCGATGTCTGCATTACTACTGCCGCCCAACTCCTGGGCATTCGACCGACCCACCTTTTCGACTGGTTGAGCCAAAACCGCTGGATCCATCGACGTACCACCCGTTCGAGTTGGGTTGCGTATCAGCCACGGCTCAATACCGGTTGGCTCAAGCACAAGCTGGTCAAAGTTGGGGGCGGGGAAGGGCAGGACATCAAGGTAGTCGAGCAAGTGATGGTGACCCGTTCGGGCATTGTCACGCTCGCTGAACAACTTCAAGGAATCACGCTGTGAGCGTCCAAGCAATGTCATGGGCGCTCTCTCTGCCCACCCAAGCCCTCAAAGACTCGAGCGCGCGTCATGTGTTGCTGTGCCTGGCCAACTACGCCGGCGCAAACGGTGCCGGGGCTTTCCCGTCTGCTTCGACCCTGGCCCAAGACACTGGTCTGTCCGAGCGCACTGTCCGTTACAAGCTGGATGATTTGGAGAAGTCCGGCTTGATCCAGAAGGGCAATCAGGCCATTGCCGCCGTTCATATCGATCGCCATGACCGCCGCCCAGTCGTTTACGACCTCCAACTATCGCGGGGTGCAGATGACGCAACGGGGTGCAACTCACAACAGAACGGGGTGCAGCCTGGAACGGAACGGGGTGCAGATGACGCAACGGGGTGCAACTCACAACAGAACGGGGTGCAGCCTGGAACGGAACGGGGTGCAGCGGCTGCACCCAATCCATCACTTAACCATCAAGGAACCGAAGAGCAGCAGCAGCGCGAGATTTCGGACGTGATTGCCGAGCAGGATCAAGCGGCCATCGAGGAACTGGATTACCGCCAACGCTTCGCCATGTTCGCCGAGTGGGACTTCCCCCAGATGTACATGACCACCCAGCTCAAGATCGCCGGACTCCCGACTGACTCGATCACTGACGAACTGCTCGCTGGATTCAAGGGCTTCTTCGTCGCCAAGTCCTCAACGGTCGACACCGCTGCCGGCTGGTGCTTCCGCTTGGCCAAATGGATCAAACGTGACCGCGTCAAATCGGCTGGCGCCGGTACTGCAGCAGGCTCAGACGAGTTCGACGACGAAGGCACCGAATGGATGATGGAGGGCAGGAAATGAAAACGGTTTCCGCAGTAACGGCTCAGGCCATGAACAAGGTTCACGCTGGTGATTTCATCGAAGCTGATACCGACATAACGGTCCGGGCCCAGCACGATCAAGAGCGCGAGACGGGCAAGGTGATCAACCATCTGTTCCGCCAATTGCGATCGATCCGCACCGCATGGCGCCAGGCATGGCCCGATAAGAAGTCCTACATGGAATCCAAAGCCACTTGGCTTCAGGCGTTCATCGAGAACGGCATTTGCACGCAAGAGCAGATCGATATCGGCCTGATCCGGTGCCGCGCCGAGCCTTCCGACTTCATCCCGAGCGTGGGCAAGTTCATTCAGGGCTGCACGCCAAGCCCTGAGATGTTGAAGCCGCCACTGCCGAGCGTTGAAGCCGCCTACAAGCAGGCATTGCGCAACTGTCACCCAACCATGCATGGCGTAGCGAAGTGGTTTCACCCTGCTGTCTACCACGCCACGGCCGCCGCCGGTTTCAACAGCTTGCCATTACTCAGCCGCGAGCTTGGTCTGATCAGCTTCGAGAAGCGGTACCTGGAACAGGTCCGCAAGGTCTGGATGGGCGAACAGCTCGGCCCTGTACCGGTCGCCGAGTTGCCATCTCCACCAGTTCAACGAACCCCTGATATCGGTAATAGGGCCTTGGCCGAACTACGCGCTCGCCGCGCCGGAGCAACCGCATGAGTGCATTGAATACCCAGGTCGCTGGCGGCCACTACAAATCGCTGAAGATTCAGCCGATTGAGTACATCCACGCGAATGGCATTCCGTTCGCCGAAGGCAGCGTCATCAAGTACGTGACGCGGTGGCGTGACAAGGGCGGTATCGCTGACCTGGAGAAAGCGAAGCACTTCCTTGAGCTGCTGATCGAACTGGAGCAGGCGAGGGCGTCGGAATGAAGGTGACCTCTAAGAAACTCCGCGCTTCGGCCAACGGCCAGGACTGCACCGTGCGCCTGCCTGGTGCCTGCAACCACAACCCGGAAACCACTGTGCTCGCACACCTGCCGTGCGGACAGAAGGGCATGGGCATGAAGGGCTTCGACACTGTCGCGGTTTACGCCTGCAGTGCCTGCCACGACGTGATTGACGGCCGTGGCGCTGGCGATGTGGATTGGCAGGACATGCCCCGCGCGATCGCCGAAACACACGAGGCCTTGATCCGGGCCACAATACTCACCGTGAAGGGGGCAGCATGATCGACCCAATGGCTTTGCTCTTAGTGATGATCGTTGTGTGCTGGGTGCTCCGTGAGCTGTGCGGATTGATTGACCGCCGGCACCGGAAGGCGCGGGGTGACCGTCGATGAAGCCCTTCGCGCCGAAACCGATACGCGCCAAGCGCATCGACCGTGAAGGCCTTGAGCAGGCCGCTCTCATCACAGAACTGCGAATCCGCATGCCCTTAGTGGCTGAATTGATCTACCACGTCCCGAACGGCGGGCACCGCCTGAAGAAGGTGGCGGCCGATCTGAAAGATCAGGGTGTCGCCGCCGGTGTTCCCGACTTGGTGTTGATCATGGCTCGAGGCGGGTACTTCGGCCTGTACATCGAATTCAAGGCGACACCGCCCAATGCCGCCACCGTGTCGGATAGTCAGCACAAATGGATCCGCAAGTTGAACGAGCAGGGCTATCTCGCCGTGGTCTGCCGTGGGCATTTCGATGCGATGGAGCAGATCCGCGCCTACCTGCGACTTGCTCCTACTGTGGTGGCCGCATGACTCAGCCGAAGACCCTATCCGTCACTCTTTCCGATGCGGAGATCCGCCGGCATGCCGTCACTGAGGTGCGTGATCTGCGGGACGCTCGCCAGCCCGCCTTTCGGTTTCGCTACAAGCTGGACCGCACCAAAGGGTCTTGGTATCTGGTCGTGGGCAGCACTTGGAACAAGATCGCGAATTATCCAGATCTGAACACCAAGCAAATGCTAGCGGCATTGCCTTCGGTGCGTGCGCGCCTGGTCACTGACCCAGAAGCAGGCACAGCGATTGGCACCTGGTCGACCGTTGGTGAGCTGCTGGCATGGTTCGACGACAGGATGGGCCGTGATCGCAATCTGTCCGCCAAGCGCAAGACCACTGCGCGATCGGTGATGAGCAAGCACCTGCGACCGCGACTCGGCGACCTGCTGTTGGCCGGAGTGAACAAATCTGAGATCGATCAGCGCCTGATGTGGCCCTTGCAGGCCGCGTTGTCGCTCGAGTACTTGCGCCTGATCTTTCGCTTGTTGGTGTTGGCATTCCGCCAGGCTGCGCGCCTCGGTTTGATCGAATCCAACCCCATGAACGCAATCCGCTTCAGCGACTTCTCCAAAACCAAAATAAAGCCCAAGGCTGCACGCCTGCGGGACGTTCAGGTTGAAGAAGTGCTGACCGGCCTGGCCGACAAGTTTAACTCAGCCCCGGCAGACGCAATGCTGGCTTTGATGATGTTGTGCCACGGCTCCCGTGCTGGTGAAACGCGTATGGCTGAGTGGTCTGACTTCAGCTTCGAGGAACGTCAGTGGCATATCCCAGCAGAGCACACGAAGACTCGCTGCCAACTAACCCTCCCGCTCACTGAGCAGGTTTGCGCCTTGCTGAAGCGTTACCACGCTGCACAGGCGGCCACGGGCTACCAGGGCAAGTATTTGTTCCCTTCACGGGGTGGCAAGCCGCTGACCGATAGCCAAGCGTGCGCTGTGTTCACTCGGCTAGCCCAGGGAGAGTGGACGAGCCATGACCTGCGCAAGGTGGCCCGGACTGGGTGGGTAGATCTGGGCGTGGACTTCCTCATTGGCGAGCTGCTGCTGAACCACGCGATGGGCCACAACGTACAGGCGTACATCCACACGTGGGTTGAGGCGGGCAAACGCGAGGCGCTGGAGAAGTGGCACGAGTGGTTAGACGGGCGTGGGTTCAGCGCAATCCACACCATTGCAGAGCCATTATGCGAAGTTTCACGCATTCCCGCGCAGGCCACGGATTGCGCGGCCTCTAGCCAATTCAACGACAAACCATAGGCGAGGTTTAAAAATGATGAAAAAGCAGCATGGACCCGCCTTTGTGCGCTGCCTGATCCCGCTGACTGACTGCCCGTCGTGTGCCGGAAAAGGGTTGATCAAAGGCGTATTCCACCAACTCGATTGCATCGGCTGCCATGCGTCCGGCCTGGTGCACGCTGAGTCGCTGGAGCCATTGCCTATAGAAGACCTGGTGGTTCAACTCGGGATGCTGTTTCGCAGTGAGCGGCATATTTCGAAAATGGCCTCGACTGAAGATGGGGTTGTTGCGCAGTACCAAGAAATTAACCGTCGGGGCCCTGGTGGCTCGTCGTACAAAGGGGATTGATCAATGGCCAGAACAAAGAGTTTCACCGAGCGCACATCGGAAGACTTGCTGGAGCACTGGGGTCGCTGGGTCGTGTTGGGATCGGGAGTGTCCTGCTGCGCATCCCGCGAGAACACACTGCACACCCCGATGATCACCGATGACGATGCGCTGATGATTGACGGCCTGATGGGTCGTTTATTGAAACGATACCCAGAATGCGGAAACGTGCTGATGAAGTACTACACCGCGCGGGACAAGGCCCTGGTCGACGTAGGCAAAAAGTTGGGATTCGGTGAAGAGAAGACCAGGCAGCTTTGGAAGGCCGGGATCGCATGGATCGATGGGGCTTTGGATATTCGTCGAGAGGCTGCTTGACAGGACCGGGGCGGGTATATAGATTTCAGTTACTTTGCGGTTTTTCCGCGAGCAAAGCCCGACCCTGAGTTGGGCTTTTTGCTTTCTACAGTTCTTCGAGCCTCGGCATTTGCCGGGGCTTTTTCGTTTTTCGGCTCCACCACACCCATTGCTCCGAGCTGGGAGTGCTGCTGGAGCTGATTCAAATACAGTCATGCAGAGTCGGAGTCGAGCGCATGGATCTTTTGCATCGCCTGTTCGACAAAGCTGAATGGCTTATCGCTGGCTTGATTGGTGCCATTGTCGCCAGCTGGTGGCATAAAGAAGACCTCACTGATTGGCGAGCCTGGGCAATCTTCTTGGTCACTGGAGTGGCTTGCTCTCTGTACCTGACAGGCATGGTCAGCGCATACCTCGGCGTTACTGAGCCGAGCATCGTCGCCGGCATCGGTTTTCTGCTTGGCACTTTCGGCGGCTCCCTCCTGGCGGCAATCAATCGCGCCATTAAGGCCGCTGACCTCTGGGCGATCATCCGCCAGCGGTTCGGCGGAGGTAATCCACCATGAGTTACGAACTGATCAACTCCATCGCCTGCGGCCTTATAGCGCTTTGGGCAACCTGGTGCGTGCTGAGCGGTAAAGTGAAAGACGGGATCCTCGGAAAGCTCATATACGCTGCGATCGCCATCAGTGGCTACGTGGTGATGACACGAAGCCAGAACATCTTCTTTGGGCCGACCACGGCCGGTTTGACGCTGCATGTCTCGCTGGCTCTTGCCGGTGTTCGGCACGTCTTCATGGTCACTTGGTGGTTGAGGGTGAAGGCTTGGCTATGCCGCACGCTCAACTGCGAGCACTGCATGGGATGCGACAAGCCACACTCTACAGACCACCGCAAAAGCTGATTAGCAGAGGTCATTTGTGGTCAGAATCGATGCTCGCCCTAATGTTCAGCAGCTTTCGAAAGCATTTCGAGAGTTGGACAGCAAGCAGCTTCCTTTCGCGATGGCGTTGATGGCCACTCGATTGGCGATGCTCGTGAAGAAGGGCGAATTGTCAGTCATGCGGGCTCGGCTTGATAGGCCAACCGCAACGACGATGAACAGCCTGTATGTGAAGGTCGCGAAGAAGGGTAACCCCGAGGCACGCACCTTCTTCAAGGATGCGTGGACTTCAGGTGTTCCCGCTGACACGTACCTGCAGCAGCCAGTCAAAGGTGGTCGCCGCCCACACAAACGCTTCGAAAAGGCGCTTATCGCTCGCGGCATCATGAAGTCTGGACAGTACGCAATCCCGGCAGCATCAGCGCTCAATCAGTTCGGCAACGTCCCGCGCGGCACGATCATGAAGATCCTGTCGGGCTTGGGTGCAGCCGAGAGGGTGAGTGGTGTGCAGGCAAACGCCAGTGGCAGCAAACGCAGTAAGCGCAAGGGCAACGCACAGAAGTATTTCGCGGGTGATGTCGATGGGACCCAAGGCATATGGGAGAGGAAGAAGACAGGCTTTGGTGATGCTGTTCGACCTGTCTTCATCTTCAGTGACGGCGAGCCTGGGTATCGAGTGATCATTCCGTTCTACAAGATCGCGGACAACATCGTGAAGGCGAACAGAGCGAAGGAATTCGCCAGCGCGATGGATCAGGCACTGTCGACAGCCCGGCGCTGACCAGCAAGGGTAGGGGTACCCCCCCTTTGGGTCCTTCCGGGGACCCACACCCCTTGCGGGTAATTCGGGCCCCGCCCATCAAATATGTATGACCTTTTTCCCAAGGTTGGTTGTTGTTTAATCATGGCCAAAAACGAAACAACCAAACAGCGCGGGTGGTTGAACAAATCCGAGATGGCTTCGAGCCTGGGGATTTCCCCGCAAGCCTTTGACAAATGGGGAGTTGCGCCTGTCGCACGTATTGGTCGCGAGGCGTTTTATACCGTGCAGAACGTAGTCGAAAACCGCGTTGAACACGCGCAACGGAAACACCAACCGGCGGGTGAGGGAACCGAAGGTGTGGATCCGATGATCGAGTACAAGCTGCTCGAAGAGCGTCGCGGTCTGACAGCAGCCCAGCGGATCGCCCAGGAGAAGAAGAACCTGGTCCTCGACAAGCAGCTGGTGCCGGTACCGTTCGCCACATATGCCCTCGCCAAAATCGCCGCACAGATCGGCTCGAAACTGGACACTGTTGGCAAGACCGTCACTCGGCGTCACCCAGAGGTTGACCCTCGAATCATCGAGTCGGTGGAGCGGGAGATCGCGCTTGCTCGAAATATTGCCGCCAGCTTTGGTGAGCAACTTCCGGAATTATTAGATGAGTACGTTGAGTCCATGGCTGAATGATCTGCGCAAGTCGATCAAGCTAGGACTCCAGGCGCTCTACAAAGAACCACCGCAGACTGCCGTCGAATGGGCGGATGCAAATTTCTACATGTCCGCTGAGTCCTCTTACAACGAGGGCAAGTGGACGACCGAGCCGTTTCAGGTTGCGATCCTGAACAGCATGGGCAATGACCTGATCAACGTCGTCAACTTCATCAAGTCGGCGCGGATCGGTTACACCAAGCTGTTGATGGCGAACATCGGCTACAAGATTCAGCACAAGCGCCGCAACGTGATGATGTGGAGCCCGACTGATCCGGATGCCGAGGACATCAGCAAAAGCCACGTCAACGGGATGATCCGTGACGTGCCGGTGCTGGGAGACCTCGCTCCGTGGTTCGGCCGGAAGCACAGCGACAACACACTCGATCAAAAGATATTCGCGAACCGTCGGACGCTCTGGATCCGAGGCGGCAAGGCTTCGCGGAACTACCGTGAGAAATCTGCCGACGAGGTGATTTACGACGAGCTCTCGAACTTTGACGAAAGCGTCGAAGGCGAGGGCGCTCCGATCACCCTGGGTGACAAGCGACTCAACGGCGCGATTTATCCGAAGTCGATCCGTGGTTCAACGCCGAAGCGTGTCGGCTCCTGCCAGATCACGAAGGCCGTTGAGGAGTCACCTTACTTACTCAAGTTTCATATCGATTGCCCGCACTGCCGACAGGAGCAAACGCTCAAGTGGGGCGGCAAGGACTGCGAGTTCGGTCTGAAGTGGGAAAAGAATGCGCTCGGGGAGGCTGAAAAGGCTTGGTACGTGTGTGAGCACGCCGCCTGCGTCATTTGGCACAACGAGATGGTCGAGTCGTCCAAGACCGGCCGCTGGGTCTGCGAGCACACGGGCATCTGGACCCGTGACGGTATGGACTGGTTTGGTGTTGATGGCGAAATCATCCGCACCCCGCGCTCTGTCAGCTTCAGCATCTGGGCGATTTACAGTACCTGGAGTACATGGCTCAGCCTGGCCGAAGAATGGTTGAAGGTGAAAGGCGACGTCTCGAAGCTGATCACCTTCATCAACACCACCCGCGGCGAAACGTGGGACGACGACCAGGGCGAGAAGCTTGACTCGGAAGTTCTGTACGGTCGCCGCGAAGTTTACCCCCAGGTCCCGGCCCTTGGTTTGGTCCTTGTCGGTGGCATCGATACTCAAGACGACCGTTTCGAGGGCCGTGTCTGGGCGTTCGGTCCAGGCGAGGAAGCGTGGTTGGTGCATCGGTTCATTCTGATGGGCGACCCTGCCAGCGAGGAGCTTCGCCGAAAGGTGGGGCTTGAGCTGCACCGGCAATTCACTCGCGTGGATGGCACCGTCATGAAGGTTGAGCGCTGGACGTGGGACGCCGGCGGTCACTATGCCGACGAGGTCTACGCCGAAAGCCGCAAGCATGGCGTGCACTGGGTCGTGCCAATCCGTGGTGCGACCATCTACGGCAAGCCTATCGCGAACTTCCCGCGCACAAAGAACAAGGTTCACAAGGTCTTCCTGACCGAGGTCGGTACCGACAACGCCAAAGAGTTGCTCTACAGCCGCATGGGCTTGCCTGTCGATACGGCTGCCTCTCAGTCGGGTGTGTCTCAGCCCGGGGTAGTTCATCTACCAGCAAACGACGTGATCTGCGACGAGTCGGAGGTAAAGCAACTCACCTCCGAGAAGAAAAAAGCAGCCATCTCCAAAGGTAAGCGCGTGATGCGCTGGGACAGCGGCGGTCGCCGAAACGAGGCGCTCGATTGCTTCGTGTACGCGCTCGCCGCACTTCGCATCTGCCAGCAGCGTTTCGGGCTTGATCTAGATCTGCTGGTTGCTGCGGTGCCAGGCGGTAATGAACCCGACGCAGAAGATCGACCGCGGAAGAAATCCACATTCTGGTAGTGAGACTTATGGCTTTCACAATCGAGCAGTACCAGGCCTTGCAGGCGGCCATCGCCGAAGGCGCGCTGTCCGTCCGCTACGCCGATAAAAGCGTCACCTACCGGTCACTCGACGAGATGATCCGGATTCTAAAGCTGATGGCCAATTGTTTGGGGTTGGACGCGCACAACGATGGCGGCCGCCGTTACACCTCGTTCTCCAAAGGATATTGCCCATGAGCATGCTCGACAGCCTGTTCCCTGGGTACGCCGCCAAGCGATCAGACGCACGCCTTAAAAAGCTTCGCACTGAAATGACCATGGACGTGATCAAGCGCCGCTTCGAAGGCGCGGCTGGCGGCCGAAGAAATGACGGATGGCGTACCAGCGGCACTGATGCCAATACCGAGAATGCGCCGGCGCTGGCCAAGCTTCGTAACCGAGCGCGGGATCAGCGCCGTAACAACCCTTTTGCAGAACGCGCCATCACAGGCATCGCCGACAACGTTGTCGGCGCGGGGATCGTTCCGCTCCCGTTGGCCAAACGCGATCGAGACGGCGTGAAGTTGATGGACCTTTGGCAGGCATGGGCAGAGACAACTTCCTGCGATGCTGATGGTTTGGAGGATTTCTACGGCCTGCAGCACATGATCATGGAGGCAGTTGCCGAGAGTGGTGAGTGCCTGATACGCCGTCGGCGCCGGTTCAGTTCCGACGGCCTGCCGGTTCCGGTCCAGCTTCAGGTGATTGAGGCCGATTTCCTCGACGAGTCAAAGGCCGCCATCGTTGGGCTTAACCGGATTATTCAAGGCATCGAGTTCGACGCACTTGGAAAGCGTGTCGCCTATTGGTTGTTCGATGAACACCCAGGGGCAAACGTTGCATGGGGTTCACTCCAATCTCGCCGCGTTCCCGCTGAAGACGTGATCCATGTGTTTTTCCGGAAGAGGCCGGGGCAGGCCCGAGGCTACACCTGGCTGGCACCGGTTATTCAGCGGATGCGCAGCTTCGACGAAATGGAAGATGCCGTGATGGAGCAGGCAAAGATCGCCGCCTGCTTTGCTGGATTCATAACCAAGGATCCAGACAACAGCCCTCAGGGTGTCACGAAACGCCCGCCGCTGATTGACCGCATGGAGCCTGGAATGCTTCAGGAGCTGTCGATGGGGGAGGAGGTAAGTTTTGGCACCCCGCCGACATTTAATGGGTACGCCCCGTATTCACTGCAGGCGCTTCACGCAATCGCTGTGGGTCTCGGCGTTCCTTATGAGCTGCTCACTGGAGACCTCAAGGGTGTCAACTTTTCCAGCGGTCGCATGGGTTGGCTCAACTTTGCCCGCCGTGTCGATGTGTGGCAGTGGCGAATGCTGATCCCCCAGCTTTGTGATCAGGTTTGGCGCTGGTTTATGGAGGCGCAGGTCCTGCTTCCAGGCGGTGTCACGGATGACGTAAAGGCCTACTGGGTGCCCCCGCGCCGAGACATGGTTGATCCGAAATCAGAAACGGAAAACGTCATCACCCGCGTGCGCAACGGCCTGACCACTTGGCCTGATGCTCTGCGCGAGCTCGGGATCACAGACCCCAAGCGGCATGCCGAGCAGATCAAAAAAGCCAACGAAATGATCGACAAATACGGCCTGGTCCTGGATTGCGACCCCCGTCGCGTCGCGGCCGCCGGATCACCAAGTCAGCCGCCAATCACCGAAGAGAAAACAGACGATGTCAGCGACGACGAAGAGCAGATCGACGACGAAAAAGACGCATGAAACGCCGATGCTCAGCCTGCGCGCCGCCGTGCGCGAGGGCTCCGTCGACGTTGATGCCCGCACCGTAGAGCTGATTTGGACGACCGGCGCAAAAGGACGTCGTTATTCCTGGGACATCGGCAGCTACATGGAAGAGCTGGAAGTATCCGATACGGCCGTTCGCCTTGATCGGTTGAACAACGGCGCTCCACTGCTGGACACGCACAACCAGTATGAACTCCGGGCGGTACTTGCCGTTGTTGAGCGCGCCTGGATCGAGGGTGGCCAAGGGCACGCCCTCGTACGCTTCAGCAAACGAGAAGATGCCGACGTAGTGTTCAAGGATGTTGCCGACGGAATTCTACGGAATATCAGCGTTGGCTATGCCGTGCACCGCTACGAGGTGACCGAAAGCGAAGACGACAAACTGCCAACCTACCTAGCCGTCGACTGGGAGCCAATGGAGCTCTCTCTTGTTCCGATTGGCTTCGACGACGGCGCGAAGGTCCGTAGCGCCAAGACCGCCGCCGAGTATGAAGGCCAACGATTCAACACGATTTTTGAAGTTCGGGAGGCAAACAAGCCCTCCGAAACACCGGCCGCCGTGCCTACGACCCATGAGGAAGATGCAATGACCGAAGAAGAGAAGCGCGCGGCGGAAGAAGCGAAACGCGCGGCTGACGAAACACTGCGCCGCGAATCCGCTGAAGCGGAGCGCAAACGCAGTCTGAACATCCGCACTATGGCTCGCAAGGTGCAGTTGAACGACGAGGCCTTTGTCGATGACCTGGTTGAACGTGGCGTTTCCGTTTCTGATGCCAGCATCGCGCTGATTGATAAGGTCGCCGAGAAGCAGGCCAAAGATCAGCCTAACACTCGCAACAGCCACCAGACCATTGTGACCGGTGGCCAGGACCAGACCGTTCTGACCGCCAAGCGCGATGCTATGCAGAACGCTTTGCTGCACCGCTGCGACGCCAAAATCAAGCTTGAAGATGCCGGTCGTGAGTTCCGCGGCATGCGCCTGGTGGATATGGCTCGCGAATTCGTGGAGATGGCCGGCGGTAACGCCCGCGGCATGACCCCACAGGAACTGGCTCGTGCCGCTCTGGGTTGCGATCGTCAGGCTGTTCGCGCCGCCGGCATGCACTCTACCAGCGATTTCCCGCTGCTGCTGGGAAGCACCGTCAATCGCACGCTGCGCACTGCCTACACCAACGCGCCACAGACCTGGCGTCCGCTGGGCCGTCAGACCACTGTGCCGGACTTCCGCGCTGTTACCCGCGCTGCGCTGGGTGATATCTCCGCGCTGGAAGCTGTAAAAGAACACGGCGAGTACAAGTACGGCACGCTGTCCGAGGACGGGGCACCAATCAAGGTCGCCAAGTTCGGCAAGATCATCGCCATCACCTGGGAAACCATTGTGAGCGATGACCTGGGCGCGCTGACCCGCATCCCGGCAGCACTGGGCAATGCTGCGGCGGCCACTGAGTCCAACGTGGTATGGGCGCTGCTGCTCGGTAACCCCAACTTTACCGATGGCGTCCCGTTCTACGACGCAAGCCACGGCAACGTTGCAGCAGGCGGTGGCGCAATCAACACCACCACGCTGGCAGCTGCTCGCGCCGCGATGCGCAAACAGAAGTCGAAGGCTGGCGAGTTCCTCAATCTGTCTCCGGAGTTTCTGGTTGTCGGCCCGGACAAGGAGTTGGAAGCTTTTCAGTTCACCAGCTCGGTCTATGTGCCGGCGAAGAACGCCGACATCAATGACGTCCGCAACGCTTCCCTTACGGTGATCGTGGATGCTCGGATCACCGGCAACCAGTGGTATCTGTTTGCGGCGCCGGGCGGAGTCGACACGTTTGAATACGCCTACCTCGAAGGTGAGGAAGGCGTGTTCACCGAGACCCGCGAAGGCTTCGAAGTCGACGGCATGGAGATCAAGGCCCGCCTCGTGTTCGGTGCCGGCTGGATCGATTACCGCGGCGCGTACAAAAACCCAGGCGCGTAAATCGCCAGTTCGATCTGAACCCAAAAGGGCGCCGCGTGGCGCCCTTTTTGATTTCCAGTTTTTGTCTCTAAAGGGGACCTTGCATGAAGACTTTCATCCAGCACGGCGACTGCCTGACCGTTCCTGCTCCGGCCGGCGGCACCATCTCGGGCGAACTTTACAAAGTCGGCGCCATCGTCGGCGTTGCCGCTACCACTGAAGTCGCCGGCGCGCCTGTCGTTCTCAAACTCGACGGTGTCTTTGGCCTGAACAAAACCAGCGCACAAGCCTGGGCAGTGGGCGACCTTCTGTTCATGAACACCAGCACCCGCGCCCTGACCAACGTCTCGGCCACTGGCCTGGTGCTTGTCGGCATGGCCACTGAAGTCGCGGCCAACCCGAGTGCCACCGGTGCCTGCCGTCTCAACGGCGTGTCTGCTCCGGCGCCGGTGTAATGGGCTGGGCCTCCATGGCCCAGCGCATGCTTGGCGTTTCGATCCGTACCTTCAGCGAGCCTACGGCGGCCATCGATCCAGATGGCGCTGTGTACTGGCTGACTGATGGGGTCGCGCCCGGCGTGGCCCTGGCCCAGGCGGTGTTCGATACCGCGCATGTTTCCGTTGATCCAGAGACAGGCGCACCGGTATCGAGCAACAACCCGATCCTCGGCGTTCGGTTGA
This sequence comes from Pseudomonas sp. HY13-MNA-CIBAN-0226, assembly GCF_040310305.1. NCBI lineage: Bacteria > Pseudomonadati > Pseudomonadota > Gammaproteobacteria > Pseudomonadales > Pseudomonadaceae > Pseudomonas > Pseudomonas sp. HY13-MNA-CIBAN-0226. The sequence goes on along the minus strand of NZ_JBEOPS010000032.1, from coordinate 16,997 downwards.
TCGACTTGCCGAACGAACCCACGAACCGCGATCGCGTCCAGGCTCGTGGCGTCTTGTACAAAATCAACGACGTTCAGGCTGACGGCGTGGCCGGTGTGACGCTGTTCCTTCGCAAGGGCTGACCATGGCTCACCCACGAGAACTGATCCGCAAGCAGGCCGTTGCGGTGCTGCTGGGCGCCACAAATGCTGGGGCAAGCGTGTATGCCAGCCGCGTGGCGCCGCTAATTTCCAACGGATGGCAGAGCGAGCTCCCCGCGATCATCGTTTACACGATGGACGAGTCCGGCGAGATCTTTAATCAGGCGCCTCGTGAGTACCGTCGCCGGGTGGAATTGGTGGTGGAAATCCACGCCGAAGGCAACGAAGCGCTGGATGACACGCTGGACACTTTAGCCAGGCAAGTCGAAAGGCTGCTGCTCATGGACGACACGCTTGGCGGTACCGCGAACGATCTTCAGTACTTGCGCTCGCGCATGGTGCTGTTGGATCAGTCGGAGCATCTGACGGGTGCCTGCCGGCTCATCTTTGAGGCCGAGTACTTTGACCGCCACCCAGACGATCTTTTTAACGAAAGCTTGCCGGACCTGAACACGGTCACCACCGAGTACAGCCTGAACCACGCACAACCCAACCCGGCGGATCGTGCCAAAACGATCATCGAGGACCTGAACCCATGACAACGCAGAAGCACGTTAAACCCGCCGCCGGGCGGCTGGTGCGAGATCCGGATACCTACGAGGCCCTCCCCGAGGAAGGCAAGTTGGTTGAAATGAACAGTTACTGGGTACGCAAGGAAGCGGCCGGTGACATTGAATTCGTCGAGCCTGCAGAGCAGGACCTGAAACCCAAGGGTGACAAACAATGACCATCGGATTTAACACCATCCCGGGTGCCGGCTCCCTGCGCAAGCCTGGCGTCTACAGCGAAATCGATAACAGCCAGGCAGTAAGCGGTCCTCAGGCTGTGACCTTCCGCCGTCTGCTCATTGGTCAGAAGCTCGCTGGCGGCATAGCGCCTGCGGGGGCGTTGATTCGAATCACCAGCGCCGCCCAAGCTGATACCCAGTTCGGCGCCGGTTCGATGCTTGCCGGAATGGTCCGTGCAGCATTGGCTGTCGATAGCTACACCGAGCTGCAGGTCATGCCTTTGGCTGACAATGCCGCAGGCGTTGCTGCAACCGGGACCCTCGTGTTCACCGGCACAGCTACAGCGTCGGGCACTATCGAATTGATGATCGCAGGGCGCCGGGTATCCGTCGGAGTCATCAGCGGGAACACCGCGGCGATCATTGCTACTGCCGTCGTCGCTGCGATTACCGCCTCATCCGACATGCCAGTCACTGCAGTGGCTGCCACCGGCACGGTAACGCTCACCAGTCGTCACAAAGGTGAGGCAGGCAACAGCATCAATGCCCGGGTGAACTACTTCGCGGGTCAGGCACTCCCCGCAGGCGTGACGCTCGCGATCACCGCGTTTACTGGCGGCACAAGTAATCCCTCGCTTGCTACGGCATTGGCCGCAATCGGCGATGAGTGGTTCCATGCTTGGGGCGTTGCGTACTCTGATGCCTCCACCTTGGCGGAGCTCAAGGTTGAACTGGACAGCCGATTCGCTTGGGGCCGCGAGATCGAGGCACACGCTTTTGCCGCAGCGCGTGGCACCCAAGGCACGCTCAGTGCACTTGGAAGGACCCACAACAACGAACACTTGGTCATCGCGATGGCCAACGACGAGCCAATGCCGGCTTATGAAAAGGCAGCTGAGACCATGGCGATCGCGGCTTACTACGCAGCCATCGATCCCGCTCGTCCAATTCAGAATCTGCCCTACGTTTGGTGTCTGCCGCCGGCGGCTGCGAATCGCCTGACCAACCAAGAGCGAAACCTGCTGCTGTTCGACGGTATCGCCACTACGAAGGTCAGCTCCGACGGCGTAATGCTGGTGGAGCGGTTGATCACCACTTACAAGACCAACGCCGCCGGCGCTTCGGATATCAGCTACCTGGACAGCGAAACGTTGTTCACCTTGATGTACATCCGTCACGACTGGCGCGATTACGTCTTGCGCAAATACCCACGCCACAAGCTCGCCGATGACGGCACTCGATACGGCATCGGCCAGGCAGTAGTTACCCCAGTGGTGATGAAAGCTGAGGCCATTGCCAAGTTCCGCGAGTGGGAGGATTTAGGCCTGGTAGAGAACATCGACGCGTTCAAAGCCAACCTCATCGCCGAGCGCAATGCCAGCGACCCGAACCGGATGGATGTGCTTTTGCCACCGGACCTGGTCAATCAACTGCGGATTGTCGCCAACAAAATTCAATTCCGCCTGTAACGGCGGCCGCCAGGAGAGATAGAACATGGCAGGCAAAAACCGCATTGGCGGAATCATCAGCTTGAAGATCAACGGCGACATGTACTTCGCCAAGGGCAACTTCACCTACAACCTCGGGAAGCCAAAAAAGGAGGGCGTGGTCGGCAGCGACCGCGTCCATGGTTATAAGGAGGTGCCGCAGGTGCCATTTATCGAGGGCGAGATCACCGACCGCAACGAGTTGAATCTCGAAGACCTGGTCACCCTTGATGACGCCACGGTCACGCTGGAGCTGTCGAACGGCAAGGTGATCATGCTGCGTGAGGGCTGGTACGCCGGCGAGGGTACCGGGAACACCGAAGAGGGCAACATTGCTCTTCGCATCGAAGGCATGTCGGCTGAGGAAGTTCGCTGATGGCTAAGCAAAAAGTTATCACCCTGGTCGAGCCTGCTGAATACGGCAAGGAAACCTTCACCGAGGTCACCGTCACCCGCAAGCTGAAGTACCTTCGTGGTCATGCCCTGCGCATTACCTCGGACGGTAAGGGCAGCGGCGGCGTCGACATGGACTTCGCCACCCTGATTGACTTGGCCGCCAAGATGGTGGGCCAACCGGCCGCCATGATCGAAGAACTCAGCGAGGATGATCAGGCGGTCCTGATTCAGGAAGCCCGGGATTTTTTACTGAAGCACCTCGGGGGTGGGAGTCAGGAGTGACTGTCGTCGTCAAGGTGATGGGCGTTCAGCCCACGGAAGTCATGGAAATGGATTTCGAACAGCTGGACTGGTGGCTTGAACGCACTGAGGAATGGGTCGGATGGCAAACAAAGGATACTCCCTAGACGTCGTCATCAAAGCCGTCGACAAGCTCACCGCCCCATTGCGCGGCATCTTCTCCAAGGTTAAGGCAGCCAGCGCTGGAGTGGCCGGTGCGCTTGATCGTACTGGTCTACCTGTCTTCGCAAACAGCCTAAAGGGTGTGGGCAGTGCGGTGGGTGGTATCGGTACCGCAGTCAGTTCGAGTGCGAAAAGGCTGCTCGGGCTGGGAGCGACGCTGGGCATTACCGGGGCCGCTCTGAACCTTTTCTTCCAGGGCTTCGCCGATGCCACCGGCGCGATCGGTGACACGGCCGAACGTACGGGTATCAGCCGCGAGCGATTCCAGGAGCTGAGCTTTGCGGCGAAGCTCACTGGCTCGTCGGCCGAGACTTTGGGCGGCGCGCTGCAGAAGATGCAGATCAACGTTGGCAAAGCGACGGCGGGCTCGAAGGACCTGAAGGACATGTTCAAGGGCCTTGGTATCAGCATTAAGGACTCTTCGGGCAAGCTCAAGAGCAGTGATGCGTTGTTCGATACGTTCGTTGACCGTATTTCGAAGATAAAGGACCCTTCGCTGCAGGCGGAGGCTGCGGTGAAGATTTTCGGTAAAAGTGCTACAGAGTTGCTGCCACTTATTCGCGGTGGCGGCGCAGGTATCAAGGAAATGGCAGACGAGGCCCGTCGTTTGGGAATCGTCATTTCTGATAGTGCAGTCCGCGAGGGTGAAGTCTTCGGGGACACGCTCGATACCATCCACGCTGCACTCAGTGGCGTCGGCAATTCGATTGGCAGCTCGTTGGTGCCACAGTTGAATATCCTTGGCGCCAAGCTGATCGAGAACATCGTCAAGTATCGGCCGCAGATCGAGGCATTCGCGACGGCGTTTGCTGCGGATTTACCCGGAAATATTGTGAAAGTGACCAGCTTTATTGGTGACCTTTACGACGGAATCAAGCCGCTGATCAACCTCGTTGGCGATCTCAGCGATGTCTTCGGTGGAGCGAATTTGATCTTCGCGGCACTCGCCTTGTACATAGGTGGCGGGCTGGTGATGAGCGTACTAAATCTTGCGCTCGCGCTGAAAGGCTTAGGCGTTGCGATCGCACTCACTCCCGTCGGTTGGTTCCTTGCTGCGGTTGTTGCGATCGGCGCCGCAGCTTTTGTCATCTACCGGAACTGGGACAACATCGTAGCGTTCTTCGCGGAAAAGTGGGCGGGGGTAAAAGCCGCATTCAGCGACGGAATTATCAACGGCATCGTGAAAGTGTGGCTCGAGTACAACCCGATCACACTGATGATGGAAGCCTTCAGTGGGCTGGTTCAATACCTAACCGGCTGGGACCTCGGCGCAATTGTCGGCGCCAAGGTCAGCGCTCTGGTGGACGTGTGGCTCGAGTACAACCCAGCCAAATTGATGATCGATGGCTTCCAGAAACTCACTGAATTCCTTGCTGGTTTGGATCTGGCTGCGGTCTTTGGTTCAAAGGTCAGCGCCATTGCTGATGTCTGGCGCGAATACAACCCTGCAAAACTGATGATCGATGGCTTCGGAGGGCTCATCAAGTACTTGGCCAGCTGGGACTTGGGGGCAATTCTAGGCTCGAAAATCTCGGACGCTGTCGGCGCTATAAAAAATGGTTTGCCCGATTGGGCGAAGAATTTGCTGGGCATCGATGGCGCCTTTGTCAGCGGCGTTCCGGGCGAGGCTCCCGGCACCTCCAGCGTTGCGACGACACTGGCAGCGGATCCAGGCGCCGCTCTCGGGCCTCGTCGCTCAGTCAACGAGTTGGGTCAGCGCGCAGCTCAGTTAGGGCAAACCGCTGCGCAGGCAGTCGACCAGCCCGCCCAAAAGGTGTTGGTCCAAGTCGACATGAACAATCTCCCACCAGGCACCAAGGTGAAGACCGAAGGCAGCCAGGGGGCGACGTTCGATACCGACCTCGGTTACTCAATGATGGCCCCATAACCGGAGTTTTCCATGACTTGGCGAGACACCTACCGCGCCGCGACTTTTCGCGGCGTGGCCTTTTTTGTGGAAAGTGCGGACAGCAGCCATGGTCGGCGTCAGGCGGTTCATGAAACTGCGCAGCGCGATACTCCGTACACCGAAGACCTTGGCCGAAAGTCCCGAGAGTTCTCAGTCGTCGGCTACCTGCTCGGCAAGGACTACCACCTAAATCGGGACGAACTGATTAAAGCTTGCGAGCTCGCAGGCCCGGGTGCACTGGTTCACCCTTATCGCGGCGAGCTGAACGTTGTCTGTCGTGGATTAAACGTCAGCGAGACGACAGCGGAAGGTGGGAAGTGCACGATTTCCATCAGGTTCTTGGAAGCAGGGGAGGCGGCTTATCCCTCGGCAAATGTTGATAGCGTCAATGCCATCAGCGCCAAGGGCAACACCGTGACCGCTACGGCAGAGAAAAGCTTTTTATCCGATTTCCTCACCTCTGGGTTTCCGGCATATGTCGCTGAATCTGCTGCTTCTGGGTTGGCTGCACTCGGTGAATACATGGCTGCGCCAGGTTTGAGCTTCTCAGGTGATTTGAAGGCGGCTTCGGACTTTTACTTGCAGGCGCGCGGGCTCGTGTCGGACGCTTCCGATTTGGTTCAGAAACCATTGAACATGGTCAGCCGTATCACAGGTTTGATCGGCTCGGTGCGTTCGGCTTTCGGTACAAACGCTCTCAGCATGCTGACCAACTTGTTCGACCGCTCCCCATCGACTTATTCGGGCAGCACTGCAACGCCAAGTCGTCAGCAACAAGCGACCAACGCAACCGCCATGAATGCACTTGTGCGTCAGGTGGCCATGGCCGAAGCAGCCAAGGCGGCGGTGGTCACCCAAACACCGGTAGCTGTCACTACGAGCATTACTCAGACAGCGACAGGTACAACGCGGACGTCGACAAGCGCAACACAGACTGCTCCTGGCTTCTCTCAATCGCGCCCCGTTCCTACTGTTTACGACAGCTACCAAGCGGCAATCAAGGTTCGCGAGGACCTCGTTGAACGTATAGACGCCGAAAGCGAAGTCACGCCGAACGACGAGATCTACGTCGCGCTGTCGGACTTGCGCACCAGCGTGGTCCAGGCCGTGCCCAACCCTGAGCAAAACCTTGCGCGGATTGTCCAGTACGTCCCGCGAGAGACATTGCCTTCGCTGCTGGTGGCTTACCAGATTTACGGCGACGCTGGCCGTGCCGACGAAATCGCAACCCGCAACGCACCGCGACACCCAGGGTTTTTAACGGGCGGACAACAGCTTGAGGTTCTTGCAGATGGATGACCTGGAACTGTTGGTCAACGGGATGAAGTACTCCGGCTGGTCCTCGCTAGGTGTTACCCGTGCAATCGATGCGGCAACAACAGCTTTCACAGCAACGCTCACCGAGAAGTGGGAAGCGGGAAACAATTCTCCAGCGCAGGTTGAACCCTGGCCCATCCTTCCGGGTGATGCGTGCGAGGTCAGGCTGGCCAACTTTCCGATGGTGATCGGCTACGTCGATATCTTCAAACCGTCCTACAGCGCGAATGATCACACGATCAACGTTCAGGGCCGGGACAAGGTTGCGGACCTGGTGGATTGCAGCGCCATGCACGCGCCTGATGAGTGGAAAAACATCGACCTGCTCAAGTTTGCGCAGATCCTCGCGGCGCCGTTCGGTGTGACGGTGAAGGCGGATATCGGTGTGGGCGAGCCTTTTCAGGTGTGCAAGCTTCAACAGGGTGAAACGGCATTCAAAGCGATCGAGCGTTACGCCCGGCAGCGCAAGGCACTGTTAATGCCCGACGGCGCCGGCGGTTTGTTGATCACGCGCGCCGGCGTACGCCGGGCTTCGACCGCTCTGGTCCAGGGCGAAAACATACTGAGTGCCAGCGGCACCATCGATCACAGCCAGCGGTTTAGTAGTTACCAGGTTAAAGGCCAGGCGAGCTACAGCCCCGACAGCACTGGAGAGACCGAGGCTCACATACAGGGTGGCGTCACCGACAGCGGCGTCAGTCGTTATCGGCCGATGCTTCTGGTAGCGGAAATCGGGGGCACGTCCGCAAGCCTTCAGGATCGTGCTACGTGGGAGGCAAACAGCCGCATAGGCAAGTCGGCTGCAGCCAGCGTTACGGTCCAAGGGTGGCGGCAAAGCCCAGGCAGCGCTCTGTGGGAGCCTGGTCTTCTGGTTTACGTTCGGTCGTCCTGGCTTCGCATGGACGGGTGGATGTTGATCCGCCAGGTGACATATGAACGCGGCGAGGGCGGGACCACCGCCAAGCTTGAGATCGTAAGTCCGCAAGCCTTCGATCCAGAACCACCGGACGGGCGAAAAGCGAAACAAGCGAAAGCCGGCAAAAAGGGCCAGCGAAATATCTGGGCCGAGGCCATTGGGGAAGAGGATCCGCCGAAATGAGGGAAGCAATCCGCGAGATCAGTAGCCGGGTATTGATGATGTTCTCCCGAGGCGTCCTGCGGGGCGTCACGGATTCTGGCCCAAGGCAGCAGGTGCAGGTTGAGCTGTTCAAGGATGAACTCCGCGACGGCCTCGAGCATATGCAGAACTACGGCTTCACCAGTCACCCACTGGGTGGAGATGTTGCGGTTGCGTTTTTGGGTGGCAATCGTGAGCAGGGCATTGTCCTGGTGGTTGATGATCGCCGATACCGAATTCCTCTGCAGGCAGGCGAGGTCGCCATCTATGACGATCAAGGCAACAAGATCGAGCTGCTCCGCGGCATGGTGAAGGTCACTGCTGCTCAGCACGTTGAGGTGGTGTCACCGACTATCAAATTGGTAGGCAACATCGAAGTGATCGGCGACATCGTCACCACCGGCACCATCACCAACAACGGCAAACGAATCGACAGTACCCATACGCACATGAATGGTGGTTCAGGAGTACCAGTCTAATGGCCGATGCCGCAATGGTAATGACCGAAAACGGCGGTGCCCTTGTTCTATCGGGTTTCGACCTGGAACGCGACGACGGGTTAGAGACCGCCGTGATTATCAGCCTCTTCACCGATCGCCGGGCCAGTAGCGAGCAGATCCCCGTCGAGCTGCCGCAGGACGACCTGCGTGGTTACTGGGGCGATATCAGCAATGCCACACCGACAGACCAGACCGGTTCATTGCTTTGGCTGCTGGCCAGAGAAAAACAACTACCGCAGATCCTTGGCCGCGCCCAGCAGTATTGCCGGGAGGCACTGGAGTGGATGGTAGAGGACCTGGTCGCAACGCGCGTTGAAGTGGCGGCCGAGTTTATAGCTCAAGGTTGGATGCTAATAACCGTCGACATTTTCAGGCCAACCGGTTCGCCGGTTCGCTATCGCTTCAATCATGAATGGGCGGCCCAAGCCGCGAAGAGGTCTGCCTGATGCCATTTGCTCGACCCACACTGACCGAGCTAATCGAACGAGTGATCACCGACATCAGCAGTCGAGTGACCGGTGTCGACAGTGCTGTGCTTCGGCGATCACTGCTCGGAATTATCGGCCAGTCCGAAGCTGGCGCGGTTCACTTGCTTTATGGCTTTCTGGATTGGATCGCCAAACAATCGATCATCGACACCGCCGAAAAGGAATACCTCGAACGATGGGCCGCGATCTGGAAGATCACGCGTAAGACCGCTGGCTTTGCCGGTGGCCAGGCAGCATTTCTCGGAACCATCGGTTCGACCATTCTCGACGGCACAATTGTGCAGCGACAGGACGGTATCCAATACAAGGTGCTCGGCGATGGTGTGTTCGGAGCCAGTCCTTTGGCCGTGCCAGTGCTGGCGCTGGAGGCGGGGGAGGCTGGTAACTTCGACGCGGGGCTACCCATCTTCCTGCTATCGCCAATTGCCGGGGTCCAATCGACAGGATCGAGCGCGACGAAGATTGAGGGCGGCGTCGATACCGAGTCGGATCAAAGGCTGTTGGCCAGACTGCTGGCGCGTATTCAGCAACCCCCGCATGGTGGGGCGGATTTTGACTATGTGATGTGGGCTCTGGAGGTCTCCGGCGTCACCCGCGCCTGGGTCTATCCCCGCCAGATGGGCGCGGGGACGGTGACTGTGTTGTTCGTGTGTGACGACTTGCCGGACATTATCCCCACTCCGGCGAAAGTCGCTGAAGTCCAGGCGTATATCAACGCCCGGCGGCCGGTGACTGCCGAAGTGTTCGTCGCTGCCCCCATTCCTGATCCGCTCAACATGACCATCAAGCTGCTTCCGAATACCGCCGCAGTTCGTGCGGCGGTCACCGCCGAAGTTGCCGATTTGATTGTTCGCGACTCCAGGCCAGGCGCCCCAACGCTTATTAGTCGATTGCGTGAATCAGTGTCGCTTGCAGCAGGCGAGGCAGACAACGCCATCGTCACGCCGACAGCCGACGTCCCGCATGCAACCGGGCATATGGCGACAATTGGAACACTTACCTTTTCCAGCTTCTAGGAGGCTGAATGCCTACAGCTGCCGAATACAGAGAGCAGCTGAAACAGCTGCTTCCTCCCGGTCAAGCATTCCCGCGTGACCCAGGTACCACGCTTCACGATCTGCTCGACGGTATGTCAATCGAACTCGCTCGTATAGATGCCAGGGGGCGCGCGTTGCCGCTTGAAGCAAATCCTGGCAGCTCGAATGAGTTACTCCCTGATTGGGAGCGCGTCGCGGGGCTTCCCGACCGATGCTCTGGAGTTTTAGAGGAAACTATTCAGGGGCGGCGTAACGCCCTGCTGACGAAACTGTCGAGCACAGGTGGTCAATCAATACCTTATTTCATCAGCGTCGCTGCAGCGCTCGGCTATCAGGTGACAATTACCGAGTTTCTCCCTTTCCGAGTTGGTCGCTCAGTAGTGGGGGATGCATTGACAAATGGGGATTGGGCTTTCGCGTGGCAAGTGAACGCACCCGAAACTACCGTGGTCACGTTTCGAGTGGGTCTTTCGGCCGTTGGTGAACCATTGCGTACATGGGGCACTGGTTCGCTCGAGTGCAAAATCCGTCAGCTTGCGCCGGCTCACACGATCCCGATATTCACATATGCGAATTCATCACTCGATCTGTTATTTGACGTTGGAGCGTACCTGCTGAATCAGCAGAGCTCGTCGTTTGGCGTATTGATAACCTTCACTCGGTCAACTGCAGCTGGGCGTTGGAACGCACTTGGTGAGTACGAGATGATTGGGATAAATCAACCTCGATTTGATTATGACCCGGTCACGCATGCTCCACTTGGTCTACTGATCGAAGAGTCTCGAACAAATATCTACAGCTTTTCCCAAGCATTCTCTAACGCAGCTTGGAGTAAGGGCTTGGCAACGATTACGACGCCGGCCGGATCGTCTCCAATCGGCACGGTGCATAAGTTTATTGAGAGTACATCTGCAGGCCCTCACTTCTTGCAGCGATCGAACAATGCGATTGCTGGAGCTACTTACAGTGCGTTTCGCGTACTCAAAGCAGAAGAGCGTTCGATTGTTCGAGCGCAATTCTACTCGTCATTTGCGCATGCTCAGGCAGACTTTAATTTGGAGACAGGTATAGCCAGCGGAAATGGCAAGATGACAAATATTGGAGATGGTTGGTACATTTGTGAGATCAATGGAACTATATCTACATCAGTCTCCGTTGCTGACCGCTGGTACCCGTTAGATGAATCGGGCAGTACATCATATGTGGGCGATGGGGTATCTGGATATTTGGTCTCCGCATCTCAACTTGAGCAGGCCACTTTTTCGACTTCATATATTCCTACTACTACCGTTTCTGCTGCTCGCGCGGCTGACGTTGCAAGCATGGATAGCCTTTCCAATTGGTATAAACAGGGCGAAGGCACACTATACGTAGAGGCTTCGTCATTTTCATCGAGCACTGGAACAGGCAAACAGTTTGTTTTGCTAGGAGCTACAGCGGCAGATCGAATTGGACTGGGGCTGAATGCGATAAACCAAACGAACGGCAGCGCTGTGGCAAATAGTGCTGTTCAATGTGATTTCAAAGGAGGAGCAGTAGCTCCGCGATCCGTATGCAAGCAGGCCCTATGCTGGGGATTGGGCTCCGCCTCCTATACATCGCAAGGAGATGAGCCTTTGCAGGATGCCACCGTCACTGCGCCACTTCTAACAAGTATGCGCATTGGCTCTTACGTAGCAAACGCGAATTTTACAAACGGGTATATACGCAAGATTCGCTACTTTCCGCGTCGACTATCTGAAGCAGATCTCCAAGCCCTAACCCTCTCCTAGGAAAATACCAAATGCACAGAATTGACGGTCCTGGCGCTGCCGTGGGCGGCTTCTTTACGGAAGGCGATCCAGTGAGCGGCACTGCTGCCACAGTAGTAACTGACGATTGGATGAATGACGTCCAAGAAAACATCATGGCCGTCTTGACGGCAGGTGGAGTTTCACCAACGAAAGGGCGAGCACAAGATCTGTTGGACTCCCTAAGAGGTCGTTTGATAGGGATCAGGACTTTTACGTCTAATGGGACGTATACGCCTACTCCCGGAACTACGAGCGTCATCGTTGAGGTCCAAGGAGGTGGTGGAGCTGGAGGCGGTGTAACAGCAGCCGCTGCCTCTCAGGTAAGTTCTGCGGCTGGAGGCAACTCCGGTGCCTACGGAAAATCACGACTGAGTACCGGCTTTTCCGGGGTGACTATTGCAGTCGGTGCTGGCGGCGTCGGTGTATCAGGCGCTGCCGGTGGGACAGGTGGGGCATCGTCATTTGGCGCACTAATCAGCGCGCCAGGTGGTGTTGGCGGACTCGTTGGTGCATCGCAAACCCCTCCATATGTCAACATCCCGTCAGCTACGTCCGCAGCGACTGGCGGAAACATTATCAACGCTTCAGCTGGCTCGGGATCCCCTGGTATCGTGATTACGATTACCCAAGGAGGCGGCGGTATTGGAGGGCCGTCAGTATTTGGTGGTGGTGGCCGAGTGGTTGGCGTTGGCCCGGGAAGCAGCTTCGCAGGGATTGCTGCCACGAGCCCAGGGGCTGGTGGCTCAGGCGCTACCGGCAGCAACGGTAGCACAGCAGCGGCAGGCGGCAATGGCGCCGCAGGTATTGTGATTGTTTGGGAGTATGCATGATGCGGATATACGCGCGAGTTGAGCATGGTGCCTATGTTGAGTGCATTACCCCTGTTACTTACACGGCGGATCTGGAGGTGGTGCACGCAGGAGCTGAAAGCCGTATTGGCAAAGAGGTGCCAATTGTTGAGCGGTTTACACCTGAAATGGTTTCCACTCTCGTGGATATCACCGATCTCAACCCCGCACCGAAAATTGGATGGCTGTATGACGGCGAGCATTTCGCAGTACAGGTCCCATTTGAGGAGTCACCAGAAGAGATCCTGGCGGCGAACAAGTTGCAGATGGACAAGTTACTTACAAGAGCTTCTTCAGCCATGACACCTTTGCTGGTGGCGCTTCAGCTTGGGGATGCGACGATCGAGGAAACTGAGCTTGCCAGAAAATGGCAAAGCTACTGCCGCAGTGTAAAATCCGTTGACTTGAAGGTGAAAGCCCCTGCGTGGCCAAATTTGCCAGCCTTGTGATCGCACGATATTACAGTGAGGCCGGTAGGGCAGATTTCGAACTTATAAATCGGGTCAATATCCCTTTCAGCCAGTTTGAGAACTGCGTTTCTACGTACCGGTGAAACACTGCTGCCACGGCAAATATTGTTATCACCAATACGGGAACAAATATTTGAATCACGCCCATGGGTGGGCTGCCGTTTGCCGCGAAATAAACCAATGATGCTTTGACCAAGGCCAAATGCGTAACGTAGAGAGAAAAAGACACCTTCCCTATCCAAATCAGAGGTTGCGGCGTCGGAATTCGGATCGTCTTGCTCGCGATAGCCAGGCAGAGCACGAACACGGCCAGTGAGAATCCCCATTCTTTTATGCCGTGCAGGTAGGCGATCCCGAAGTAGTTATACCAAATAACAAACACTGAAGCTGCGAGCACCGTGAATGCCGCTAACCACTTATGTTTGAAGGAAATCCGATTATTCAAGTAAATTTTACCGATTAACGCACCTGCAAAAAACTCAAGAATTATCGGGTTGGTCATCAAATTAAAGTAGGAGAAATCAAATCGATACGAATTAAAAGGAGATAGGTTTAGTGTTCTGAATAGAAGTGGGGCGATGATGACGGTTGCGCTGACGAACAAAGCGAAAGCGGCAAACCTGAATTTTCTAAATAGCAAAGACGCGCCGAAAATAGCATAGAAGTACATCTCAAAATTCAGCGTCCATCCGACCGGGATCACTGATCCGAAATACAGGGCTGCGTCCTTGTTCACTGGGATGAAGAACACGCTCTCAAAAAATGCGCGCGCGCTACCGGTCGCATCGAAAAACGCCGATCCATGCTCGACAATCAATATCCAGAAAATTGTAGCGGCGAAGTACGTCGGCCACACACGGAAAAATCTATTAACCGCAAAGTTCCTAACAGAAGCCAGGCTTCCGTCATTGTTCCTTGTGGAATAAACCATGATAAATCCGCTGATTATAAAAAATAGATCCACTCCCATTGCGCCTGGCAGGAGGATTTTTTCTATGAGCGGGTATTGATCAGATTCTTTGAAAAAATCACGACAGTGACAAAAGACTACAAGCAGCGCCGCCAGGCCTCTGATGGCCTGAACCCAGTCCAACTTACCTGAATCCTTGGTCATGAATCCCGCCTTCTGCAGATGTTGTCGTTGTATCCGGCGCGATGATACGGGGCTGTCCGGTTGTGCGCCACTTAACCTGAAACTCAGAAAATTGGAGAAGCCTATGCCAATCACGGCGGCGCAGTTGCTGCAGATCCTACCGAGCGCCGGCAAACAAGCCGGCGTTTTTGCGCATGGAGAACACCTATGATCGTATCGGAAAAAGACCGCGACATCCTCGCTCGCACACTATGGGGAGAGGCGCGCGGCGAAAGTTTGGCCGGGCAGATCGCCGTGGCCTGGACCATCCGTAACCGAGTGTTTGACGGCAAGGCCAGATCTTGGTGGGGCGAGGGCTATTCCGGAGTTTGCCAGAAACCGTACCAGTTCAGTTGCTGGAACAAGAGTGACCCAAATTACGTGTTCCTGATCGGCATAAAGCAGATTGTGTTTCGCGAGCTGGCCCAGGCGCGCATTGCTGCCGACCAAGTGATTGACGGGAAGGTGGATGACCCCACCGGCGGAGCCACGCACTATCACGCCACCACAATGCCAAAGGCTCCAGCCTGGGCCTTGAAGGCAAAGCAGACACTCAAACTAGGCCGCCATGTGTTCTTCAAGGATGTGCCATGAACGCGATCCTGCTGCGGGCGCTTCCTTATTTAGGCGCAGTGTTGCTGACGGCCGGCGCATTGTTCGGCGCTTATCACCATGGCGTTAGTGTCACAAACGCGACTTGGCAGTCGCAATGGAGTGAGCGCGATAGCCGAGACGCCAAGGCCAAGTCAGACAACGAGGCAGCTTCCCGAGCTCAGGAGCAGGCCTTTCAACAGTCAATCAACAAGGCGGTACAAGATGGTCAACGCACTATCGATCAAGCCACGGCTGACGCTGCCGATGCTCGCGCTGCTGCTGACGGCCTGCGCGGGACCGCAGACGCAATTGCCGCTCGACTCGCAGCCAGTCAAGCCAGCGGCAATTCCTGCATTGCCACCGCTAGCCAGGCAGCTGCCCGCTCCGCAGGTGTGCTTGCCGACGTGCTCAAGCGCGCTGACCAGCGAGCGGGCGACCTGGCTGAAATTGCTGACCAAGCCAGAGCCCGCGGAATAACCTGTGAGCAGGCGTACTACGGGATTTCAGGAAAGTGAGTTGTTCGCAAGTTTGACCTCAGTGGCATGCAGCTCTCGTCGCAGCTTTTCGTTCTGGTCGCGGACCATCGACAAGCTGCGGATCTCCGCCAGCTGTGCCGATGTTTCCGCCTCAAGATTTGCCATCCAGGCTTTGGCCTTCTTCAACTCGCTGGCCAGCACGTCGTTCATTTCGACCAGGCCCGAGATAGTTTCTTTCGCTGAGCGAAGCTGGTCTCTCACGCTCTGAAGGTCTTCCTCTAGCGTGCCCGCATAATGCTTTAGGGTTTGGAGCTCAGTAGGGCTTCCCAGCCAGTCGCTGGTGTCTTCGATTTCGTACGGGTCCACGGTGATGCCTTTTCGGGTACTGTTTAGATATACAGTAATCGAGGCGCGACGATTGGGCGATGGTGAAGCGACGAACTGAAGGAATTGGATTGTGTTCGGTCGGCAGGACGCCATGGAGGGATTGAAGCTCGTACCAATTTTTGTACCACTGCGTGTGTTTCGCAGCAGTTTGGTGGGTGGAGCAGGGTAGGCAAGCCCCAGTAAACACTGGGGCTGGCTACATTGGGAAACCTAGCGAAACCCATTTTTAATATTAGGAGTATGGCTGAAGAACTGTCGATGGTTGATCAAATAACCGGTGAAAGTCCTTGAAAAGACGTACAAAACAGCGGGTTTCCGGCGAATGGTAGGTTGGGTTCGGCGAATACAAAAAACCCCGCCATTGGCGGGGTTTGTTGGCTCAGCTTGCACGGCACAAAACGCCATCAGCCATGCAGGGTTTCTGCTGCGTACAGGGTGTTTTCCAGCAGGCACGCACGCGTCATCGGACCTACGCCGCCAGGCACCGGGGTGATCCAGCCGGCGCGGGGCAGGGCGGTTTCGTAGATCACGTCACCGACCAGCTTGCCGTCGTCCTGACGGTTGATGCCGACGTCGATAACGATTGCGCCTTCCTTGATCCACTCGCCCCGGACCAGCCCCGGCTTGCCGGCGGCGACCACCACCAGGTCAGCGCGGCCGACGTGGCCGGCCAGGTCCTTGGTGAAGCGGTGGGTGACCGTCACGGTGCAGCCGGCCAGCAGAAGTTCCATGGCCATCGGGCGACCGACGATGTTCGATGCGCCTACGACCACCGCGTCCATGCCGTACAGGTCGACGCCGGTGCTTTCCAGCAAGGTCATGATGCCTTTGGGTGTGCACGGGCGCAGCAGCGGGATGCGCTGGGCGAGGCGGCCGACGTTGTAAGGGTGGAAACCGTCAACGTCCTTGTCCGGGCGAATGCGTTCCAGGAGCTTGGAAGCGTCCAGGTGTTCCGGCAGGGGCAGTTGAAGCAGGACGCCGTCGATTGCCGGGTCGTCGTTGAGGCGATCGATCAGCTGGGTGAGTGCTTCCTGGGTGGTTTCTGAAGGCAGGTCATAAGCTTGGGACAGGAAGCCGACCTCTTCACAGTCTTTACGCTTGTGCGAGACATAAACCTGAGAGGCAGGATCGCTGCCGACCAGGATCACCGCGAGACCGGGCGTGCGCAGGCCTTGCTGGCGACGCTCGGTGACGCGTTTGGCGATCTGCTGGCGCAGGCTGGCGGCGATCGATTTGCCGTCGATTAGTTGTGCAGTCATTGCGCGTGATTAACCATCGAGAGGGGAAAAAAAGAGAACGCATTCTCGCATGTCATGCGGTGAGGGCAAAGGCGCTTGGTCTGCAAATTCCTCTAACCCCTTTAATTAAATGAATTTTTTTTAAAAAGGATTTGACGCCCTTTGGGGCGGTCTATACTATTCGTCGCACTTGTCGGGCACAGCCTAGCACTGGTTAAGAAGGTTGAGCGGAGTTCCGATTCTGCGAGACTGGAAAGCACTTAGTTTGTAGTCGTCCAAGAGTACAGATTAACAAGGCGCCCGTAGCTCAGCTGGATAGAGCATCCGCCTTCTAAGCGGATGGTCGCAGGTTCGAGTCCTGCCGGGTGCGCCATTAGGCAGCTTTGGCACAAGTAGCGCGATATGGTGGGCGTAGCTCAGTTGGTAGAGCACGGGATTGTGACTCCCGTTGTCGAGGGTTCGATCCCCTTCGTCCACCC
>NZ_JBEOPS010000031.1:0-39596 GCF_040310305.1 Pseudomonas sp. HY13-MNA-CIBAN-0226 | reverse complement strand
TACGTTTTTCGCCCGTATTCATTGCACCTTCCTGATAAGAAGCCAGAAGGTGTAAACCTTATTCAGGACGAGACACGAGGCGAAAAAAAGCCCCGCGATTGCGGGGCTTTTTTTGTCAACTGCGGATCAGCTGCCTTTGACAGCCTTGCCGTTCACCGTACCGTCCAGGAGCATGATGTTGTACTCCTTGCCGTCGGTTTCAACCTGTTGCAGCCGGACCAGCAGGTAATCCCAATCCTTGGCAAACCACAGCACGGTAATGCGCTTGCTCTGAGTTGGATCGCGCACGCGCTCGACCTTGATCGCGTCGATCTGGCCAGCCTTGGTGTCGACTTTTTCCGAACCCAGCACGCGGAAGTCATAAGTATCGACTTCACCATCATCGACCACCTGATAGCTCATGCTTTTCTTGCCGGCCGCCACGTCATGCTGCAGCGCGAGCTGATACGTGGACTTGTCGACCATGCCGCGGTTCAACGGCAGCTTGACCGGGTCACCGCGATCGGTGCCGGTCACCATTTTGGTGGTCCAGTCGAAATCCAGGTCGGCTTTCTTGGCTTTACCCAGACCACCACGTTCGAAGTGATACGACTGCGGCAGCAGGGTATCCTTGTCCAGTGTCAGGGTGCTTTCTTCGGACAGGCTGGCGATCATCATCGAAGCCTTGAAGCTGAGCTTCCAGACGCCATTGGCTTCCTTGGTCAGGCTGCGCGATGCCGTGCCGCTCATGGGCAACTGTTTCCAGTCGGCAGTGTAGCTGGCGGAGAAAGGTTGAAGTTCTGCAGCCTGTGCCAGGGGCAGGGCGAGCAGAGCGCAAGCGAAGAGCAGGGCGCGACGCATAATATCTCCTAGGTTCGAATCAAGTGGCCGCTGGCGGCGAGTAACTGTCCGTCCAGTAAAGCACCTTGCTCATCCAGTGATAAGCGACCTTCGGCAAACCAGCGTACGGCCATCGGGTAGATCAGGTGTTCCTGGGTGTGGACTCGCTGCGCCAGACTCTGCAGCGAATCATGCAACTCTACCGGTATTAATGCCTGTACGACCAGTGGTCCGCCATCGAGTTCCTCGGTGACGAAGTGTACGGAGCAGCCGTGTTCAGTGTCGCCGGCTTCCAGCGCGCGCTGATGAGTGTGTAACCCTTTGTATTTGGGTAGCAGCGAGGGATGGATATTGAGCAGACGACCCGCATAGTGACGCACGAAATCAGCGCTGAGAATGCGCATGAATCCGGCCAGCACCACGAGTTTGGGGTTGAAGGCGTCGATCAGTTCGATCAGCGCGGCATCGAAGGCCTCGCGGCCATCGAAAGCCTTGTGATCCAGGGAGCGGGTGTCGATACCCGCGTCCCTGGCGCGTTGCAGGCCAAAGGCGTCGGCGCGGTTGGAAATCACCGCAGCGATGCGGACCGGGCTGTCGCCGGTCCGCGTGCTGTCGATCAAGGCCTGCAAGTTACTGCCGGTGCCGGAAAGCAGCACCACGACATCACAGGTGGCGGACATCCGCTCTTGCATCAGTGGGCCTTAAGGTTATTCAGTACGACCTGAGCCGCGCCTTCGGCAGCGGTGGAGATCTGACCTATGACCCAAGGCTGTTCGCCAGCTTCGCGCAGGACGTTCAAGGCGCTTTCAACGTGCTCTTGAGCTACGCAGATCACCATGCCAACGCCGCAGTTCAGCACGCGGTGCATTTCGTTTTCGTCGACGTTGCCTTGCTCTTGCAGCCAGTCGAACACGGCAGGGCGAGTCCAGCTTGCAACGTCAACCACCGCCTGGGCGCCTTTTGGCAAAACGCGCGGGATGTTGTCCAGCAGGCCGCCACCCGTGATGTGGGCCATGGCTTTTACGGCGCCGGTGTCCTTGATCAGCTTGAGCAGTGGCTTGACGTAGATGCGGGTCGGGGCCATCAGCAGGTCGGTCAGCGGCTTGCCGTCGAGCTGGATGTTTTCGATGTCGGCACCGGACACTTCGATGATCTTGCGGATCAGCGAGTAGCCGTTGGAGTGCGGGCCCGAAGACGGCAGGGCGAGCAAGGCATCGCCGGCAGCGACTTTCGAACCGTCGATGATTTCGGATTTTTCCACGACACCGACGCAGAAGCCGGCCAGGTCGTAGTCTTCGCCTTCGTACATGCCAGGCATTTCAGCGGTTTCGCCGCCGACCAGGGAGCAGCCCGACAGTTCGCAGCCAGCGCCAATGCCCGTGACAACCTGGGTAGCGGTCTCGACGTTCAACTTGCCGGTGGCATAGTAGTCGAGGAAGAACAGTGGCTCGGCGCCGCAGACCACCAGGTCGTTCACGCACATGGCTACCAGGTCGATGCCGATGCTGTCGTGCTTGTTCAGGTTCAGTGCCAGGCGCAACTTGGTGCCCACGCCGTCGGTGCCGGAAACCAGAACAGGCTGCTTGTAGCCGGCCGGGATTTCGCAGAGGGCGCCGAAACCGCCCAGGCCGCCCATGACTTCCGGGCGCGCAGTGCGCTTGGCGACGCTCTTGATGCGTTCGACCAATGCTTCACCGGCGTCGATGTCTACACCGGCGTCCTTGTAGCTCAGGGAGGGTTGCTTGCTCATGATCCAGGCCTTTAGGGGGGATTCAGGGGTAACGACCGAGTCCAGCGGGACCGCAGGAACAGACGAGGGCGGGTGCCGTGCGCGAATTCCAGGGTGCCCGGCTGTTGCCGGTCTGCGAAGGCGCGCGATTTTATCAGGCTTGAAGGGCAGCGGCCATCCTCACGCCGACGGCAGGGGCATATCGGCCGAAAAAAAACCGTCACAGGCCGTATTGGTCGTCTGGCTCATGGCTGTATAAGGTAGCGCCATTAACCGTCTATCGTTATGACAGTGCAAAAACTTGCCCGGGCCGGGTGAATGTTTTGCCGAAGGGTGTGGTCACAGCCATGCTCGTCCGGTTCACGCGGCCTGTTCCAGCCGCTCCAATAGTCAGGAATCTTTCATGGGTTTTTTTCCGAAATGTTTGTTTGTGGGCTGTTTGTCTCTCTTCAGCCTGGCCGGCCATGCCGAGACGGTTAAAAGTCTGTATCAGGTGCGTCAACCTGTGAGTGGCCAGTCGCCGGAGATTCGCGACCAGGCGACCCAGGAAGCACTGGATACGCTGGTACTGCGCCTGACCGGCGATCCCAAGGCCGCACAGAATCCCGCCTTGGCCGCCATCCGCAAGGACCCGCAGCAGATCATCAGCCAGTACGGCTTCGAAGCGGGACCGCCGCAAGTGCTGAAAGTCGATTTTGACCCTGCGACCACCGAGCAGGCGCTGCGTCGCGCCGGTTTGTCCCTGTGGGGTGCCAATCGCCCGTCGATCCTGAGCTGGTGGTTGAACGACGCCACTGAGGGTTCGAGCCTGGTCGGTGATGGCCAGGCCAGCGCGACGCCGCTGCGTCGCGCGGCCCAGCATCGAGGGCTGCCATTGCGCTTGCCGCTGGCGGACCTGAGCGAACAACTGGTGGCGACCGGACCGACCCTGGAAGGCGGTGACGCGGCGCCACTGCGCAGCGCCTCGGAGCGTTACAACGCCGATGCCCTGCTCGCCGTGCATGCCAAGGAGGAGGGCGGCCAGTGGCAGGCAACCTGGAATTTGTGGATGGGCGACAAGAAAGAAGCAGGCAGCGTGCAGGGTGCCGATCAGGCCGCTGTCGCGGATGCCGTCATGCTCGCGGTCAGTGAGCGACTGGCGCCGCGTTTTGTGGTCAAGCCAGGCGCGTCTGGCGAGCAGTTACTTGAGGTCCAGGGCATGAACCTGGAGCGCTATGCCGCCCTCGGGCGGTTGCTGGAACCCTTCGGCATGCGCCTGCAGAGCGTCAATGGCGACCGGATTCTCTACCGGGTTCGCGGCAGTGCCGAACAGTTGAAGGCGCAGCTGTCCCTGGCGAAGTTGCAGGAGTTGCCAGCCGGGGAGGCACCTGCACCGGTGCCGCCGGTTCAGCCTGCAGCCGATGGTGCGGCGCCTGCCGTAGCGCCAGCCCCGGCCCCGGTTCCGCAGTTACGTTTTCGCTGGTAGTTTTTCTTTCCTTATATAGAAGCAGGAGTGGTTCATGGCCGATACGCGGCGTTGGTTCTGGTTGGGTGGAGTCGTCCTGCTCTGCGCGCTTGTCTGGTTGTTGCATCCGATCCTGACGCCGTTCCTGGTGGCGTTGCTGTTGGCCTATCTGTTCGATCCCCTGGTGGACAGGCTGGAGAAGGCCGGGCTGTCACGCACTTGGGGTGTGATCGCGGTGTTTGCGCTGTTCACCTTGATCGTCACCACGCTGGTGCTGGTGCTGGTGCCGATGCTGGCCAAGCAAATGCTGCGTCTCTATGAGCTGGCCCCGCAGATGCTCGATTGGCTGCAGCACACGGCACTGCCATGGGCTCAGTCGAAATTCGGCTTGTCGGACGGCTTCTGGAAGTTCGACAAGCTGAAGGCGGCAATCAGCGAGCACATGGGGCAGACGACTGACATCGTCGGTGTGGTGCTGAGCCAGGCAACGGCTTCCAGCCTGGCGGTGATCGGCTGGCTGGCGAACCTGGTGTTGATTCCGGTCGTGAGTTTCTACCTGCTGCGGGACTGGGACCTGATGATGGCCAAGATCCGCAGCCTGCTGCCGCGCGATAGCGAAGAGCGCGTGGTCAGCCTGGCGGGCGAATGCCACGAAGTGCTGGGCGCGTTTGTGCGCGGGCAATTGCTGGTGATGGTGGCGCTGGGCGTCATCTATGCAGCGGGCCTGATGCTCATCGGGCTTGAGCTTGGGCTGTTGATCGGCTTGATCGCTGGCCTCGCGGCCATCGTGCCATACATGGGGTTCGTGATCGGTATCGGTGCTGCGCTGATCGCCGGGCTGTTCCAGTTCGGTGGCGATTTGTACCCCATGATCGGCATCGTTGCCGTGTTCATGGTGGGGCAGGCGCTGGAGGGCATGGTGCTCACGCCATTGCTGGTGGGTGACCGCATCGGCCTGCACCCGGTCGCCGTGATATTTGCCATTCTGGCCGGGGGCGAGCTGTTCGGATTCACCGGCATCCTTCTGGCCTTGCCAGTGGCGGCGGTGATCATGGTGCTGGTGCGCCACATGCATGATTTGTATAAGGATTCGGACATCTACAATGGCGAGGATGAGCCCGAGCTGTAGCGGGCGGCATTGAGGCCTGACTGCCGCCCGGTCCCGTACCGGGCGGTGTGTTTCACGCTTGCTGCAGGCGCCCACACCGTCAGAGAATCTGTCACCAAACCGGCAAGCTAACGCAAACCCTTGATTTTGCTTGTGGTCTGTCGCATTGTGCGGTCAGCCTCACGGGTATAAACTTCGCAAACTTTACACAGAGGCCACTAACGGTTCCGTCGGAACTGTTCAGTCAGCATGAAACCGATTCAGCTGCCCCTAGGTGTGCGTCTGCGTGATGACGCTACCTTTATCAATTATTACCCAGGCGCCAATGCCGCTGCACTCGGCTATGTCGAGCGACTCTGCGAAGCCGACGCCGGCTGGACGGAAAGCCTGATTTACCTGTGGGGCAAGGACGGCGTGGGGCGCACGCACCTGCTGCAGGCCGCCTGTCTGCGCTTCGAACAGATGGGCGAGCCAGCGGTGTATCTGCCACTGGCCGAGCTGCTGGATCGCGGCATCGAAATTCTCGACAACCTCGAACAATACGAATTGGTCTGCCTCGATGATCTGCAGGCGGTGGCCGGGCGCGCGGATTGGGAAGAGGCGCTGTTCCATCTGTTCAATCGCCTGCGCGACAGTGGTCGGCGTCTGTTGATAGCCGCATCGACTTCGCCCCGGGAACTGCCGGTGAAGCTGGCGGACCTCAAGTCACGCTTGACCCTGGCCCTGATATTCCAGATGCGTCCGCTGTCCGACGAAGACAAATTGCGCGCTCTGCAATTGCGCGCTTCCCGTCGCGGCCTGCACCTGACCGATGAAGTAGGGCACTTCATCCTGACCCGCGGCACGCGCAGCATGAGTGCCCTGTTCGAATTGCTGGAGCAGCTCGATCAGGCGTCCCTGCAAGCACAGCGCAAGCTCACCATTCCGTTTCTGAAAGAAACCCTGGGCTGGTAAAACCCAGGCCCTGCTGGCTTTTTGCTGGTTCTCAGGCGCGAGAATATCCGCTCTCCTGCTGGGTGCAGGCCGCGCGAGTGTCTAAATAGGGCATTAGCGCTTAGATGAAATCGCGAAACCGAAAAGTCACATAAAGTTCGATTGAATTTGCAAATGAGGATGATAGCGGGCATAGTCTCGGCTTCTTTACAACTATCAGCCACGGTCGTGCCCATGCTAAATCGCTTCGCACCCCTCGTGCCTCTCGCACTCGTCACCCTGTTGTTCGGTTGCGCCGCTCACTCTCCCGTCTCCGAGCCAGCGCCCCAGCAACCGGTTAAATCTTCTGTTACCGCCCAATCCTCTTCCGTTCGTTATCTGGAAACTCCATTCCAGGAAGAGTCGGCTACCGATAAACAACTCGTCAGCTTCGCTGATGGCAAGTCGTACCAACTGCCGGTTCTGGCAGACAGCATCCTTGAACGCGGCATGTCCCTGATCGGTACCCGTTACCGTTTTGGTGGTACTTCTGAAGCCGGTTTCGACTGCAGCGGTTTCATCGGCTACCTGTTCCGTGAAGAGGCCGGCATGAACCTGCCGCGCTCGACTCGGGAAATGATCAACGTGGATGCCCCGCTGGTTTCTCGCAGCAACCTCAAGCCGGGTGACCTGCTGTTCTTCGCGACCAATGGGCGTCGCGGTCGTGTCAGCCATGCCGGCATCTACCTGGGTGATGACCAGTTCATCCACTCCAGCAGCCGCCGTAGCGGTGGTGTCCGGGTCGATAGCCTGGGTGACAGCTACTGGAGCAAGACCTTCATTGAGGCCAAGCGAGCACTCGCGATGGCGCCGACCATCGTCACTGCTCGCAAGTAAACCTACAGTTTGTAAGGTGAACTTAAAGTCTTACTTGAAGTTTGCTGTATAGCGTCTAGAATCCTGATCTATTATTGATGGCTGACCGCCTGCGCACTGCGCCGGCGGTTTTCTTTTCTGCCCTTCCGGTGGAAACAGCCGCAGCCAGATCAGGGTGTTCTGTATATGAAGACGTCGGCCCGCCTTGTACTCTTGATCGCCGCAGCGCTGCTCAGCGCCTGTGCCAGCCGCACTCCGCCGCCAGCTCCGGCACCGGTGATTCGCGCCCCCCTGGTTTTTGGTCCTGCCCAACCCTTTTCCCCTGAAGCCGAAGACGTGTTGTTTCGCGCCCTGGGTCTGGTGGGTACGCCTTACCGCTGGGGCGGCAATACGCCAGACGCCGGTTTTGATTGCAGTGGGCTGATCGGCTATGTGTACCGCGATGTCGCCGGTATCACGCTGCCGCGCACGACCCGCGAGATGATCGGGATGCAGGCGGCCAGTGTGGGCAAGGAAGGGTTGCAGACGGGCGACCTGATTTTCTTCGCCACCAATGGCGGTTCCCAGGTCAGTCATGCCGGGATTTATGTCGGCGAAGGGCGCTTTGTGCATGCGCCTGCCACGGGTGGGACGGTCAAGCTGGACAGCCTGTCCAAGGCCTATTGGCAAAAAGCGTATCTGAGTGCCAAGCGCGTGTTGCAGCCGGAACATCTGGCACGCAATCCGTAGGAGCCGGCAAGCCGGCCCCTACAGGTTTCGGCGTGCAGCGTTACTGAGTAGCCGATACCCGCCACACCTTGTTCCCTACATCATCTGCCACCAGCAAATCCCCCTGCTGATCGATCACCACACCCACCGGCCGGCCCATGGCTTTTTCCTCGTCGTTGAGGAAACCGCTCAGCACATCGATCGGTTGCCCGGTCGGTTTGCCGGCGTTGAACGGCACGAAGATCACTTTGTAGCCGCTGTGCGGTTTGCGGTTCCACGAACCGTGCTGGCCAATGAAAACGCCTTCCTTGAACTGCGCTGGCAAGGTATTGCCTTCGGCGAAGGTCAGGCCGAGAGAGGCGGTATGGGGGCCGACCGCGTAATCAGGGGCAATGGCCTTGGCGACCAGGTCCGGATTCTGGGGCTCGACGCGCACATCCACGTGCTGGCCGTAGTAGCTGTAAGGCCAGCCGTAAAACGCCCCGTCCTTGACCGATGTGATGTAGTCCGGCACCAGGTCGCTGCCGATTTCGTCACGTTCGTTGACAGCGGTCCACAGGGCGCCGGTCTGGGGTTCCCAGGCCATGCCGTTCGGGTTGCGCAGGCCGGAGGCGAAGATGCGGTGATTGCCGGTGGCACGATCCACTTCCCAGATAGCTGCGCGGCCTTCTTCCTGGTCCATGCCGTTTTCCGCGACGTTGCTGTTCGATCCTACCGTGACGTACAGCTTGCTGCCGTCCTTGCTGGCAATGACGTTTTTGGTCCAGTGGTGATTCAGCGTACCGCCCGGCAGGTCGACCACCTTGATTGGCTGAGACTTGATCGTCGTATCGCCGCTTTCATAGTTGAAGCGCAGCAACCGATCGGTGTCCGCGACATACAAGTCGTTGCCCACCAGGGTCATGCCAAACGGCGAGTTGAGATTCTCCAGAAACACCGTGCGGGTCTCGGCGACGCCGTCATGGTCCTTGTCCCGCAGCAGCGTGATGCGGTTCGGGCTGGGCACGCCCGCACCGGCGCGGCCCATGACTTTTTTCATGACCCAGCCCTTGATGCCTTTGCCATCCTCGGGTTTTGGCGGGGCGTTGGTTTCAGCCACCAGCACATCACCGTTGGGCAGCACATACAGCCAGCGCGGGTGGTCGAGGCTTTCGGCGAAAGCGGCCACCTGGGTGCCGGCGGCAGCGGTCGGCTTGGTACCGTCCGGCCAGCCGATGGCCGGGGCGATGTTCACCGTCGGTATCAGGGTCTTGTTCGGTTCTGGCAATTTGGGTGACGGACCGGTGCCGTCAGAGACTTGCAGGCTGGAAGTTTCACCGCAAGCGGCGAGTCCTCCGGCGAGGGCGATGACGAAAACGAGCTGGGGCTTGCGCATGCTGACCTTCCCTATGAATGCATTGACCTGTTTAGTAGAGAAGCGCAAATGCGCGATGGTTCAACGGGGGTAAATCAATTCAGCACCGCAGGCCGGACTTTAATTGACGCTCCACCCCCAACCCTCTAACCTTCGCGGCTTGTTTCAGGTGCCCTGTGACGTCGTCGACAGGGTGAAACAGGGAAGCCGGTGAGTGGTCGCTTTCGAGCAAAGACTGATCATGATCCCGGCGCTGCCCCCGCAACGGTAAATGAGTGAAGACTGCGCCTTGTGCCACTGTGTCGAGCAATCGAGATGGGAAGGCGCGCAGTCAGGCTATCAGCCGCTCATGAGCCCGGAGACCGGCCTGATCCATCCAGCGGCATCACGGTGGGCGATGCCAGGCTTCTTGCCGTCTATTCTTGTGCCTGCCCGCCGTTATCCAGCCCCAACGGAGAGCTTCCCCATGACTGATACCCCCGATCGTGACGAACGTCACCTGGCGCGCATGTTGCGCAAAAAAGCCGTGATCGACGAACGCATCGCCAACTCGCCGAATGAATGCGGCTTGCTGCTGGTGCTCACCGGCAATGGCAAGGGCAAAAGCAGCTCGGCATTCGGCATGCTCGCGCGATCCATGGGCCATGGCATGCAGTGCGGTGTGGTGCAGTTCATCAAGGGCCGCAACAGCACCGGCGAAGAGTTGTTTTTCCGACGCTTCCCGGAGCAGGTGCGGTTTCATGTGATGGGCGAAGGCTTCACCTGGGAAACCCAGGATCGCCAGCGCGATATCGCCGCCGCCGAAGCGGCGTGGGCAGTGTCCCGTGAACTGCTGCGTGACCCCTCGATCGGCCTGGTGGTACTGGATGAATTGAACATCGCGCTCAAGCACGGTTATCTCGATCTCGATCAGGTGCTCAGTGACTTGCAGGCTCGTCCGCCCATGCAGCACGTGGTGGTGACCGGTCGCGGTGCCAAGCCGGAGATGATTGAACTGGCCGACACCGTGACCGAGATGGGCGTGGTCAAGCACGCGTTCCAGGCCGGGATCAAGGCGCAAAAAGGCGTCGAATTGTGAGTCAGCCTCGCTGTTGCCCGGCGGTATTGATTGCAGCGCCGGCTTCCGGTCAGGGCAAGACCACCGTGACCGCTGCGCTGGCCAGGTTGCATCGCAACCAGGGACGCAAGGTGCGCGTGTTCAAGTGCGGCCCGGACTTTCTCGACCCGATGATCCTTGAGCGCGCCAGCGGTGCGCCGGTCTATCAACTGGACATGTGGATGGTCGGCGAGCAGGACAGTCGACGCCTCTTGTGGGAGGCCGCTGGCGAGGCGGACCTGATCCTGATCGAAGGGGTCATGGGGCTGTTCGACGGCACGCCTTCCAGTGCCGACCTTGCGCGGCATTTTGGCGTGCCGGTGCTGGCGGTGATCGACGGCACCGCCATGGCGCAGACCTTTGGCGCCCTGGCTCTGGGGCTGGCGCGCTATCAGGCGGATTTGCCGTTTGCCGGGGTGCTGGCCAATCGCGTGGGCACCTTGCGCCATGCGCAGTTGCTTGAAGGAAGCCTGACTGAGGGGTTGCGCTGGTATGGCGCGTTGTCCCGGGAGACCGGGATCGAGCTGCCCAGTCGTCACCTCGGCCTGGTGCAGGCCAGCGAATTGAACGACCTCGACCTGCGTCTGGATGCCGCGGCGAACGCCTTGGCCAGCAGTTGCGAGGTAGCGTTGCCCCCGGCGGTGGAATTTGCCGCGCCTGATCTGGTTGTTGCCGAACCCTTGCTCGCGGGCGTACGTATCGCCGTGGCCCGTGATGAGGCCTTCGCATTTACCTACGGTGCGAGCCTGGACCTGTTGCGGGCGATGGGCGCCGAGTTGCGGTTTTTCTCGCCTATTCGTGATGCCAGTTTGCCCGAGGCGGACAGCCTTTACCTGCCAGGCGGTTACCCGGAATTGCACCATGCGGCGTTGGCAGGCAATACCTCGATGCTGGCGGCGATCCGCGCGCACCATGGCGCGGGCAAACCGTTGCTGGCCGAGTGCGGCGGGATGCTTTATCTGCTCGATTCGTTGACCGACGTCGACGGCACGCGTGCCGAACTGGTGGGGTTGCTGGCCGGAGATGCGGTCATGCAAAAGCGCCTGGCTGCATTGGCCTTGCAGGTGGTGGAACTGCCTGAGGGCGCGTTACGTGGGCATACCTACCATCACTCGCTGACCAGCACCGAGCTGGCACCGATTGCCCGTGGGCTGAGCCCGAATGGCGGACGTGGGGCGGAGGCGGTTTATCGTCAGGGGCGGATGACGGCTTCTTATGTGCACTTTTATTTTCCGTCGAATCCGGTGGCGGTGGCTGCACTGTTTTTGCCTGACCGAGAGGGCGCCTTGCTCGCGAAAAGGCCATGACCGACGCCACATTCAGTCAGGCCGAACGCGACGCGGTCTACCGTGCCATCGCCGAACGCCGCGACATGCGCCACTTCAGCGGTGGCACTGTCGAGCCCGAGCTGCTGCGGCGCCTGCTCGAAGCCGCGCACCAGGCCCCCAGTGTCGGCCTGATGCAGCCTTGGCGGTTCCTGCGCATCAGCGATCGCACTGTGCGCGCTCAAATCCAGGGCCTGGTGGAAGAAGAGCGGATCCGTACCGCCGAAGCCCTGGGCGAGCGCACTGACGAATTCATGAAGCTCAAAGTCGAAGGCATCAACGACTGCGCCGAAGTGCTGGTCGCCGCGCTGATGGATGATCGCGAACGCCACATCTTCGGCCGGCGCACCTTGCCGGAAATGGACATCGCCTCGTTGTCCTGCGCCATCCAGAACCTGTGGCTGGCGTCCCGTGCCGAAGGGCTGGGCATGGGCTGGGTTTCGCTATTCGAGCCGCAAGCCCTGGCCGATCTGCTGGGCATGCCGCCGGGAGCAAAACCGATGGCGGTGTTGTGCCTGGGGCCGGTGCAGGAATTTTATCCGGCGCCGATGCTGGTCCTCGAAGGCTGGGCGCAGTCGCGGCCGCTGGGTGAATTGCTGTATGAAAATGTCTGGGGAGAGAGTCAATGAGTGTGGCGTTGTTGACCGTCGCTGCCGTGGGGCTGGATGCGCTGCTAGGCGAGCCCAGGCGCTGGCATCCGCTGGTGGCGTTCGGGCGCTTTGCCGATCGCATCGAGCAGCGCTTCAACAGTGGTGGTAGAGGCTGGCGCAGCCATGGCGTGACGGCCTGGGTACTCGCCGTAGTGCCGCTGACCTTACTGGCGACCGCGTTGTCCTGGGCGCCATTGGTGGGTTGGATCGTCGAGATCCTGGCACTCTATTGCGCACTGGGCATGCGCAGCCTTGGCGAGCACGTCGAGCCGGTGGCCAGGGCCCTGCGCAGCGATGACCTGGATGAAGCGCGCACTCGCGTCGGTTACCTGGTCAGCCGCCAGACCAGCGAGCTGGATAAAACCGAAGTCGCCCGCGCGGCCACCGAATCCGTTCTGGAGAACGGTAGCGACGCGGTATTTGCCGCCCTGTTCTGGTTTGTCGTCGCTGGCGCGCCGGGGGTGGTGCTCTACCGCTTGAGCAACACTTTGGATGCCATGTGGGGTTATCGCAACGAACGCTTCGAGCGGTTTGGCTGGGCGGCGGCGAAAATCGACGACGTCCTCAACTACATTCCTGCGCGGCTGGTGGCGTTGACTTACGCCTTGCTGGGCAAAACCCGACTGGCACTCAAATGCTGGCGGACCCAGGGGCCGACCTGGGACAGCCCCAATGCCGGTCCGGTCATGGCCGCAGGTGCCGGCGCGCTGGGCGTGGAGCTGGGCGGGGCGGCGATTTACCACGGTGAGCTGCACCAGCGCCCGCCGTTGGGTGAGGGCGTACCGGCGGACGCGGATTCCATCGACCGTGGCTGGCAATTGGTCCAGCGCGGGGTATGGTTGTGGTTGTTGATTATCTGCGTGGGGGCGGAGTTTTATGCTTGAACACGGCGGGCGCTTACGTAAGGCGGCAATCGACTACGGTATCGCCGAAGCCGACTGGCTCGACCTGTCCACTGGCCTGGCGCCTTGGCCGTTTCCCATCCCGCAGATCCCGCTGAGAGCGTGGGCGCGGCTGCCGGAAAGCGATGACGGCCTGGAGCAGGCTGCCTGCGATTATTACGGTGCTGCCCAGGTGCTGCCAGTGGCCGGTTCGCAAATGGCAATCCAGCTGCTGCCGCGTTTGCGCCGGGCCGGCAAGGTCGGCGTGCTGTCACCCTGTTACGCCGAGCACGCCGAAGCCTGGCGCCGCAGCGGCTACATCGTGCGCGAAGTGCTGGAGCAGGAAGTGGATTTTTTTATCGACAACCTGGACGTGCTGGTGGTGGTTAATCCGAACAACCCCACGGGCCTTGGCCTGTCCCCCAAGCGCCTGCTCGACTGGCATTCGCGACTGGCCCAGCGCGGCGGCTGGCTGGTGGTGGACGAGGCCTTCATGGACAACACGCCGCAATTGAGCGTGGCTGCTTATACCCATCAGGTCGGCTTGATCGTCTTGCGATCGTTCGGCAAATTCTTTGGCCTGGCGGGCGTGCGGCTGGGGTTTGTACTGGCCGAGCGCAAATTCCTTAAATTGCTCGCCGAGCAAGTCGGGCCCTGGGCGGTCAGTGGGCCGACCCGCATCCTCGGCCAGGCCTGTCTGCTGGATACCCAAGGGCAAATCGGGCAACGTTTGCGCACCCAGGCCGCCAGCAAACGCCTGGCGCTGCTGCTCGAGCAATACGGCTTCGTACCACAGGGCGGCTGCGCGCTGTTCCAGTGGCTGATCACCGAGCGCGCCGAAGCACTGTATGAGTTCATGGCGCGGCGCGGCATCCTGTTGCGCCTGTTCACCCACAACAGCAGCCTGCGTTTTGGCCTGCCCGCCGAGGAAGCAGACTGGGCACGCCTGGTGTCAGCCCTTGAAGCCTTCGTCGAGGAAGCACAATGACTACTTTGATGGTGCAGGGCACGACGTCCGACGCCGGCAAGAGCACGCTGGTGACCGCGCTGTGTCGTTGGGTGGTGCGCCAGGGCGTGAGCGTGGTGCCGTTCAAGCCGCAGAACATGGCGCTGAACAGTGCGGTCACGGCCGACGGGGGCGAGATCGGTCGTGCGCAGGCGGTGCAGGCCCAGGCCGCGAATCTCGAGCCGCACACCGACATGAATCCGGTGCTGCTCAAGCCCAACAGCGACACGGGCGCCCAGGTGATCATCCATGGGCGGGCGGTGACGAGCATGAACGCGGTCGCCTATCACGACTACAAGGCCATTGCGATGCAGGCGGTGCTCGCTTCCCATCAACGCTTGAGCGCAGCGTATCCGGTGGTGATGGTGGAAGGCGCCGGTTCGCCTGCGGAAATCAATCTGCGCGCCGGCGACATCGCCAACATGGGCTTCGCCGAGGCTGTCGATTGTCCGGTGGTGTTGATTGCAGACATCAACCGCGGCGGGGTTTTTGCGCACCTGGTGGGCACCCTGGAGTTGCTGTCCGCCAGTGAGCAGGCGCGCGTCAAAGGCTTCATCATTAACCGTTTTCGCGGTGACATCGCCTTGTTGCAACCTGGCCTGGACTGGCTGGAAGCGCGCACTGGCAAACCGGTGATCGGTGTACTGCCGTACGTGATGGACCTGCACCTGGAAGCCGAGGATGGCATCGATCAACGCCAGACCGACAAGGCGGACCAGGTGCTCAAGGTGGTGGTGCCGGTCTTGCCGCGCATCAGCAACCACACAGATTTCGATCCGCTGCGCCTGCACCCGCAGGTGGACTTGCAGTTCATCGGCCCCGGCCAGGCCATTCCCCCCGCCGACCTGATCATCCTGCCCGGCTCGAAAAGCGTGCGCAGTGATCTTGCCTACCTGCGCGCCAATGGCTGGGACACGGCGATTGCCCGTCACCTGCGTTATGGCGGCAAGCTGCTGGGAATCTGCGGCGGCCTGCAGATGCTCGGTGCGCAGGTGCATGATCCGCTGGGTCTGGAAGGAACGCCCGGTTCCAGCGCAGGGCTGGGCCTGCTGGCCTTTGAAACCCGGCTGGAACAGGAGAAGCAACTGCGCAATGTGCGTGGTCGCCTGGCACTGGAAGATGCGCCGGTCAGCGGCTACGAAATCCATGCGGGCGTGACTACCGGCCCTGCGCTGGAGAATTCGGCAGTGCTGCTGGACGATGGCCGCTGTGATGGAGCACAGAGCGCCGACGGGCAGATTTTCGGCACATACCTGCATGGTTTGTTCGAGTCGCCGGCGGCCTGCAGTGCACTGCTGCGCTGGGCCGGTTTGCAGGATGTGCAGGAGGTGGACTATCACGGCCTGCGAGAGCGGGATATCGAGCGGTTGGCGGATCTGGTGGAGAAGCACCTGGATACCGGGCTGTTGCGTGAACTGTGTGGTATCTGAGTGCCCTATCGCCCCACCGAAGATTTCAAGGAACCCACCATGTTGCAATTAATCCTCGGCGGCGCCCGCTCCGGCAAAAGCCGCCTGGCCGAACGGCTCGCCACTGACAGTGAGCTGGCTGTCACCTACATTGCCACCAGCCAACCGCTGGACGGCGAAATGAACCAGCGGGTGGCCCACCATCGTGCGCGGCGGCCAGCCGAATGGGCATTGATCGAAGAACCGTTGCAACTGGCCCGCGTACTGCGCGAAAACGCCAGCGCCGATCGCTGCCTGCTGGTGGATTGCCTGACCCTGTGGCTCACCAATCTGCTGATGCTGGACAACGCCGAACGCCTGTCGGTCGAACGCGACGCTTTACTCGACTGCCTGGCGACCTTGCCGGGTGAAATCATTTTCGTCAGCAACGAGACCGGCATGGGCGTGGTACCGCTGGGCGAGTTGACCCGGCGCTACGTCGATGAGGCCGGCTGGCTGCATCAGGCGCTGGCCGAGCGCTGCCAGCGAGTCGTCCTCACCGTGGCCGGCCTGCCCCTGACTCTCAAAGGAACCGCGTTATGACCCAAGCCTGGTGGCTCAACCCGTGCAAACCCATCGACACTCACGCTGTCGAACAGGCTGAGGCCCGCCAACAGCAGCTCACCAAGCCCGCGGGTTCGCTGGGTCGGCTCGAGTCTGTGGCGGTGCAACTGGCCGGGTTGCAGGGTCAACTGAAGCCGACGCTTGATCAGGTGTGGATCGGCATTTTTGCTGGCGACCATGGCGTCGTTGCCGAAGGCGTCTCTGCGTATCCCCAGGAAGTGACCGGGCAGATGCTGCACAACTTCGTCAGCGGCGGCGCGGCAATCAGCGTGCTGGCACGGCAACTGGGCGCGGCCCTGGAAGTGGTCGATCTGGGTACCGTCAACCCGGGCCTCGACCTCAAAGGCGTGCGGCACCTGAACATCGGCCCGGGCACGGCGAATTTCGCCGTGACTGCGGCGATGACAGCAGCGCAGGGTGCGCTGGCTTTGCAGGCGGGTCGCGACAGCGTGCACCGCGCCATAGCTGGCGGCGCCCAGCTGTTTATCGGTGGTGAAATGGGCATTGGCAACACCACCGCCGCCAGCGCCCTGGCCTGTGCATTGCTCGATTGCCCGGTAGTGCAAATGACCGGGCCTGGCACCGGACTGAACGCCGCAGGCGTCAGCCATAAGGCCCAGGTCATCGAGCGCGCGCTGGCACTGCACAGTGCCCAGCGTGGCGATCCGTTGCAGACGCTGTACAACCTCGGCGGTTTCGAGATTGCCGCACTGGTGGGCGCCTATCTCGCCTGTGCCCAGGAAGGGGTAGCGGTGCTGGTGGACGGCTTTATCTGCAGCGTTGCCGCGCTGGTGGCCGTGCGGCTGAATCCTGCGTGCCGTCAATGGCTGTTGTTTGGGCATTGTGGCGCCGAGCCGGGGCATCGGCACGTGCTCGAGACGCTCGACGCCGAACCCTTGCTGGCGCTGGGCCTGCGCCTGGGCGAAGGCAGTGGTGCCGCGCTGGCCGTGCCCTTGCTGCGCCTGGCGTGTGACCTTCACGAGCAGATGGCGACCTTTGCCGAAGCCGCCGTTGCGGACCGCCCGGCATGACCCTGCGCCTGGACTTGTTGCGCCACGGCGAAACCGAACTGGGCGGCGGCCTGCGCGGCAGCATCGATGACGCGCTCACCGACGCCGGTTGGGCACAGATGCGTGCCGCGGTGGCGGATCAGGGGCCTTGGGATCGCCTGGTCAGCTCACCCTTGCAGCGCTGTGCGCGGTTTGCAGAGGAACTCGGCGCGCAACTGGGCGTGCCGGTGCATCAGGACAAGGCTCTGCAGGAGCTGCATTTCGGCGCCTGGGAAGGGCAGAGCGCTGCCGCGCTGATGGAAACCGACGCCGAGGGCCTGGGCTTGTTCTGGGCCGATCCCTATTCGTTCACACCGCCCCAGGGCGAGCCGGTCGAGGATTTCTCCGCGCGGGTGCTGGGCGCCGTCGAGCGCTTGCACGCCACTTATGCGGGGGAGCGGGTCTTGCTGGTCAGTCACGGCGGAGTGATGCGCCTGTTGCTGGCGCGGGCCCGAGGGTTGCCCCGTGAGCAACTGCTGAATGTCGAAGTTGGCCACGGTACGATGTTTGCGTTGGCCGTTGAATCCGCTGGACTGTTGCGGGAAGCGAACTGAGCATGCTGCCATTCTGGATCGCCCTGCAATTCCTCAGCAGCCTGCCGGTACGCCTCCCGGGCATGCCGACACCTCAGGAGCTCGGGCGCTCACTGCTGTTTTATCCGCTGGTGGGGTTGCTGTTTGGCGTAATTTTGTGGGGGCTGAACGGCCTCCTCAATGGCAGCCCTTTAGTGCTGCACGCTGCACTGTTGCTGACGGCCTGGGTGCTGTTGAGCGGCGGCTTGCACCTCGATGGCCTGGCCGACAGCGCTGATGCGTGGCTTGGCGGGTTTGGCGACCGTGAACGCACCCTGACCATCATGAAGGACCCCCGCAGCGGACCCATCGCAGTGGTTACGCTGGTGCTGGTAATGCTGCTTAAATTTGCCGCGTTGCTGGCGTTGATCGAGCAGCAACATGGGGTTTATTTGCTGGTAGTCCCGCTGATTGGGCGCGCTGCCCTGCTGGGGCTGTTTCTGACCACGCCTTATGTGCGTGCCGGCGGGCTGGGGCAGGCGCTGGCTGATCATCTGCCGCGCTCGGCGGGCAAGCTGGTGCTGGCACTCAGTGCTTTGGCCTGTGTGTTACTGGCGGGGCTCAACGGGGTTTTTGCGCTGGTCATGGCGGGCTTGGCGTTTGCCTGGCTGCGGCAGGTGATGCTGCGGCGATTGGGCGGTACCACCGGGGACACGGCGGGGGCGCTGCTGGAGTTGCTGGAGGTTGGGGTGTTGGTTGGGTTGGTGTTGGTCTGATTAGACATGATTGCCTGTGGGCGCAAAGCTTGCTGTCGATCGCGTGCTACCAGGCGACATGACCGCTGAATGTCACATCGCCAGCGCGAGCACGCTTTGCTCCTGCAGTTGCTGTAGAAAACTTGATTAATCTCACTCGCGGGTATATACACGCATCATGCTCGACTCCCAATGTTTATGCATCAACCTGCGTCGCGCCGCTCGTGGCGTCAGCAGGCATTACGACGGCGCTCTCGATGGCTTCGGAATCAACGTTGCCCAGTATTCTTTGCTGTGCAACCTGCAACGCCTGGACCAGCCGAGTATTTCCACCCTGGCCGAGGCCATGGGGCTGGATCGCAGCACGTTGGGGCGCAACCTGCGGGTACTGGAAGGGGAAGGGCTGGTGATGCTGGTCGAGGGCGAGGACATGCGCAATCGCATCGTCAAGCTCACCGACGCTGGCGCCGAACGCCTGGCGGCGGCCTTGCCAGCCTGGGAGGCTGCGCAACAGCGGCTGGTTGATCGCCTGGGCGCGGAAAAACGCGAAACCTTGCTCAAACTGCTGGACGAACTGGCTTGAAGCCGGCGCGTTCGAATATAAGCGGGTATATACCCGCTATCGGAGAATAATAATGACATCGATGTGGCGTACGTGCGGTTGGGTGTTGCTGGGCAGTGCGCTGATTCTTGCGTTGTCGCTGGGCGTTCGCCATGGCTTTGGCCTGTTTCTGGCGCCGATGAGTGCCGAGTTTGGCTGGGGCCGCCAAACCTTTGCCTTTGCCATCGCTCTGCAGAATCTGATCTGGGGCCTGGCGCAACCCTTCACCGGCGCCCTGGCGGATCGTTTTGGCGCGGCCAAGGTCGTGTTGATCGGCGGGGTGCTATACGCCGCTGGCCTGGTGTGCATGGGCCTTTCCGATTCGGCGGTGACCTTGTCCCTGAGTGCCGGCCTGCTGATCGGGATCGGATTGTCAGGCACGTCGTTCTCGGTGATTCTCGGGGTGGTGGGGCGCGCGGTACCACCGGAAAAACGCAGCATGGGCATGGGCATCGCCAGTGCGGCCGGCTCGTTTGGCCAATTCGCCATGCTGCCCGGCACCCTGGGGCTGATCGGTTGGCTGGGCTGGTCTGCAGCCTTGCTGGTGCTGGGCTTGCTGGTGGCATTGATCGTCCCCTTGGTCGGCATGCTCAAGGACAAACCCCTGCCGTCCCTCGGTCATGAGCAAACGCTGGGAGAAGCGCTGCGCGAAGCCTGTTCCCATTCGGGGTTCTGGCTGCTGGCGTTCGGCTTTTTCGTCTGCGGTTTCCAGGTGGTATTCATCGGCGTGCACCTGCCGGCCTACCTGGTGGATCAGCACCTGCCGGCAACGGTCGGCACCACGGTGCTGGCGCTGATCGGCCTGTTCAACATCTTCGGCACCTACACGGCTGGCTGGCTCGGCGGGCGCATGTCCAAGCCGCGCCTGTTGACCGGCTTATACCTGCTGCGCGCGGTGGTCATCGGGTTGTTCCTGTGGGCGCCCGTCACCACCACCACCGCGTACCTGTTCGGCATGGCGATGGGCTTCCTGTGGCTGTCCACGGTGCCATTGACCAACGGCACCGTCGCCACCTTGTTTGGCGTGCGAAACCTGTCCATGCTCGGGGGCATTGTTTTCCTGTTTCACCAGTTGGGCTCGTTCCTGGGCGGCTGGCTGGGCGGGGTGGTGTATGACCGGACCGGGAGCTATGACTTGATCTGGCAAGTGGCGATTCTTCTCAGCCTGTTGGCGGCGGCCCTTAACTGGCCGGTGCGCGAGCGGCCCGTGGCGCGGTTGCAGACGCAGTTGAGTGCATCATGAGTCGTATCTGGCCGCGTGTTGCCCTGGCGGCTGCTGGCGCCTTGCTGCTGGCCCTGGTGTGGTGGGGCTGGCACCAGGGCGGGCTGGCATTGATGCAGTTGGGCATGGGAGTTTGTTAGAGCTGTTTGCCTGACTGGTGCTTGCTAGAAAGAGGTGCGCGCGAGTAACTTTGCTCTGACGACCTTCTCAAGGATGCACGGATATGTTGACGCGCTGGTTAGCCGTTCCCGCGTTACTGATTGCGTTTTCTGGACTGGCCCAGGCAGCCGAATGCCCGGAACTGCTACAGGGCTCGCTACCGAAGTTGCGCGCCAAGGAATCGATCGATTTGTGCCAGCGCTTTGCTGGCAAGCCGCTGGTGGTTGTCAATACCGCCAGCTTCTGTGGGTTCGCCCCGCAGTTCAAGAGCCTTGAAGCGCTCAATCAGCGCTACAAGGCTCAGGGACTGGAGGTGATCGGCGTGCCCTCCAACGACTTCAAGCAGGAGTCCAAGGACGACGCCGAGACCGCCAAGGTCTGCTACGTCAATTACGGTGTGACGTTCACCATGACCGAGCCGCAGAAAGTGCGCGGTGACGACGCGACTCACCTGTTCAAGGTGCTTGCCGAACAGACTGGCGCGCCCAAATGGAATTTCTACAAATACGTGGTTGATCGCCAGGGCAAGGTGATTGCCAATTTCTCCAGCCTGACCAAGCCGGATGACCCTGAATTCATCGCTGCTGTCGAGAAGGCCATCGCCTCGCAACCCTGATTGACGCCCATTAAAAAGCCCCGCTTCTGTCGCACAGAGCGGGGCTTTTTTGATTCAGGCGCTCAAGGCGTCTTTCATCAGAAGCGGTAGGTCGCGCCTACACCGAAACCATTCGCCCAGTTTTGATACTTGGCGTTGTAGCTCTGGCCGCGGTCGTTGCTGTTGTTGACCTTGACTGCTTCTTCACGCAGGTACGAATACGCCACGTCGATGGTCAGGTCGTCGGTCGGGCTCCAGCCGGCGCCCAGGCTGAAAATCTTGCGATCGCCAGTCGGAATGCGTGGGGAGCGGTCGACGTTGTTGGTCGGCGACTGGTCGAAGGACAGGCCGGTGCGCAGGACCCATTGCTTGTTAAGCTGGTAGGACGCGCCGATGGCGTGAGCCCAGGTGTCGTGCCAGTTCTGCTCTTCGGTGATGCTGCCGAATTGGCCATTGAGCACCCCGGGTACACCGCTGTTTTCCACGGTGATTTCTTTCAGGCGGCTCCAGCGAGTCCAGGTGCTGCCGGCGTACAGGGTCCACTGGTCATCAAGCTGATGGGTCACCGAGAAGTCGACCGACTCAGGCGTCGTCAGGTCCAGGGACGCGTCGTACTTCTGGCTCGGGTTCTGGCCGATCAGGCCCAGGACGTTGTAGTTGACCTTGGTGTTGCCTTCGAGCTTGTACTTCACTTTCGAGTGGTAGGTCAGGCCCATGCGGGTGCTGTCGGTGGCTTGTACCAGCACGCCGATGTTGTAGCCCAGCGCGGTGTCGTCACCCTTGATCTTGACTTCGCCATCGCCGGCGGCCTGGGTGATCGACAGGTTCGATTCCAGTTTGCCGTCGATGCGGTTGATGGTCGGACCGAAGCCGATCGACACCTTGTCGTTGAAGGCGTAGCTGACGGTCGGTTGCAGGGTCACGACTTTAACGTCGCTCTTGCTGCCGAAGTAGCGACCGCCGAAGTTGCTCTCGTAGTCGGTCACCAGGCCGAAGGGTGCGTAGACGCCTACGCCCACTGCCCACTTGTCATCGATCGGCTTGACGTAGTAGCCCATCGGCACAGCGATGAACGGGACCATGTCACCGTGGTTGGTGCCGCCGTTCGGGCTGGAGCTGGCGCGGCT
The DNA here is from genome assembly GCF_040310305.1 of Pseudomonas sp. HY13-MNA-CIBAN-0226. Taxonomy (NCBI): domain Bacteria; kingdom Pseudomonadati; phylum Pseudomonadota; class Gammaproteobacteria; order Pseudomonadales; family Pseudomonadaceae; genus Pseudomonas; species Pseudomonas sp. HY13-MNA-CIBAN-0226. Next base: position 17,656 of record NZ_JBEOPS010000031.1, on the reverse strand, counting down.
GATATCGGTGTGTGCGTCGAGCATTGCAGCGCCGCCGGTGACTTGTTCGCGCTTGATGCGCGACATGCCGGCAGGGTTGCCAAAAATGGTGCTTGCGTCATCGGCAGAGGAAGATCGCCCGGCAAAACCTGTACCCATCCCGCTGATACTTTGTTCGTTGATGGCAAAGCCAGCTGCAAAGATCTGGGTGGATGCCAAGGTAACGGCGAGGCTAAGGGTGGTTTTGAGCATTACTTTTTTCATTATTAGAACTCCTGGTGATCACCGGGGCGAAAATTACCAACATTTTCGTCCCAGCGCTATAGGCTGTAATGCTTGAGTTAGAGCGGTTTTGTAGGACAATCAGACCGGATTCGCCGCGAGTTGGGCGATTTTGCGAAGTGGGTGGATCAACAGGCGACCTGATTCAGCGTTGAAACACAGGTATGCCAGGCGTAGGTGAAATCACGGAGGCGGCCTTGGGGATGGAAGGTCTGGCGCCAGATGCGGGCCATCCCTAGCAGATCATCGGCTTCGGGGAGCGAGGTGTTTTGTTCTTCTACCAGCAGCCAGGCGATGGCGGTGGCGTAACGCAGGTTGACGGTCAATTCCAGATGCGGGCTGCTGAGGAATGCATGCTGGCTCGCCAGGCCCCGCACCAGGCTGGCACGCTCCGGGTCCAGGGCCAGGTAATGATCCCATAGCGCCTGGTGGCGCGGTTCGGCGATACGGTACAGGCCGTGGCCACGGCGGTCGTGCAGGGCGGAACCAAGGGCTGACTGGCTGGCGGCGATACCCAGCAGCAGGGATTCGGCAGTTGCGCTGTGGCGTCCGAGGTAGAGCAAGGTCGGACGGATCACATAGCGGCACAGTTCGCTGGCAGCGATACCCATAAAGCCCTCGGAGCGGAAGTGGTCGGCGATACCTGAAAGGGGGCCTTGGCAGCGATGGATCGGTTCAGGCTCGCCGGAAGCGGATCAAGCCGCTTGAGTTGAAGTGTAGTGTCATATTCGCGACGTAAAGGCCTGTTTTTAAAATATTTCCGCCGGCCAGTTATAACCGTTATATCGGTTGGTGCTTAAGCTTTGGCGGCTGGAAGGGAAATATCAGGCAATAAAAAGCCCCGCGTTTTAAGCGAGGCTTTTGATGTTTCAGTCTTTCTGGCGTATCAGGCAACCAGTGCCTGACGGGTACGCTCGATCACGGCCTGCAGCGGTTCGGCGCTGGAGTACTGATCGGGGTAGAGGCGTTCGCTGTGACGAGCGATGCCGTGTTCGTTGACCAGAGTGAAGCTGAAGCAGCCTTTGCGAGCGGCCATGATCAGGCAGTTCATTGGTGCAAAAGCGTTGGTTAGGGTGCGGATAGCATCCTGGGTGTGGATTTGAGTAGTCATTATTGGGTGTTCCTACAAGCGACACGGATAAGAGCCGTGCAAAATTAAAACGTTCCAGTGACGACGACCACCGTTGGTCGACCGAAGAACCCGACTGGAACAAAGCAGCCAGTTTGAAGCGCTGATAATTGGCGCGCTTGGGCTGGCAGGTAGGTACTTAGGAGGGCAGGCAACACATCAAGGGCAAAGGTTCTGGGCCCGGGGTGAAGATCCTGATCAATTTGCAGGCTGGTTCGGTCAGAGTAAGTGGGCCTGGCAATACCCTTTGCTTTCGATCAAAGGCTGTATTGACGCAAGGTTTACCTGGAAACCATCGAGGTGGTCGGTCCCGCTTGTTCGGATGGGCTTCGTTTATGAAGGCTGTCCGGGGGGATTTGTTCGACCAGAATTGACTTTCAGCTTGGTACTAACGCCGTAGATACTAACAAAACGATTTTGGTAATGGAAGGGGTATAAGCAAAGAAACCTTTGTGATCACAATCGAACGAGTTTTTCAGGTATGGCCGTTGGTCGGGTGCGCTGTCCAGTAGCACAGAATCCGACCGCTGGTTGAGCACGCAGGCTTGGCCCCAGACCGGTCTGGATCAAGGGTTGTGAACGAGTAATCAACAGGTTCGTAGCGCAAAATGCGCCGAAAAAGCGCATTGATATAACCGTCGCGAAGGTACTTGTGCACATTAGTTGCGCACGCTGTCACGGCACTGTCATCTGACTCGCAAGCGCAGTGGGTGCCTGTAACCAAAATTTAAGTCAATGAAAAACATCGCTTTTTTTTACTGGTGAAAAAATCGTCAGTTTGACTGCGAGCCCCATTCCACAGGGGTTTGCGAGAGTTCAAGGCAGGTTGTCCACTGAGTTATCCACAGCTTCTGTGGATTGTCCCGAGCGCTTGCTCTAGGACGGGCGTGCCGGGTTTTTTAAGCTTTACCTGTAGGAAAAAAAGAGTAGAGTGGCGCGCCTTCCGATCTGCCCTACAGTGTTTTATGAAGTTTCGTTCAGTATCAGTTTCCGTAACCTCTTCACCCACCGCCGCTGTCCCTCCCAAACGCTTTTCCATGCGTGTGGCCGAGTGGCTTCTGGACAGCCCGCGCCTGGGCGACAACCCGAACGTGAAACACCTCGCCGGACGTCTGCTCAAGCAGCCGGCACGGGAAGGCGTGGTGGCAGCGCAAAGCCGCCTCGGCCAGCTGATGTGTCGTGAGTGCGGCAATGCCCGCGATCGCCGCATCGGCCAGGACCTGCTGCGCCAGGCGGCGCGGGCAGGGGATCGGCGCGCACAGCGGGAACTGGGGCTGGTCGAAGACTGAGCTGTCCAAGACCTGACGCCTTGGTTAACCTTCAAGCTTTATCTCATCGGCAGGAGCGGCTATGGCTATGGACTTGACCAGCATTTTGCTTGGTCTTGCGGGGGCTGCCCTGCCGTTGTTGGTACTCGCCTGGCAATTGCAGCGCCGCGCCAGCGTGACGCAGGCGCAAGTGGCATTGCTGCAGGAGCGGCTGGCGATGTCCCTGCTGGCGCAGGATGGCCTGAACGCCCAGCTGGAAACCAGCCGAGATGAAATCGCTGACCTCAGTCAGATCAACACGACCAGGCAGGCCGAGCTGGCCGCACTGCGCCGCGAAGTCGAACTGTTGCAGGTCGAGCGCGACGACGCCCGGGACGCCGCGCATGCCTGGAACATCGAGCGCGCTGGCAAAGAGGCTGAGCTGCGCCGTCTCGACGCCCAGGCCGCTTCCCTGCATGCCGAGCTGCGCGAACAACAGGAAAGCCATCAGCAACGGCTCAGCGACCTCCAGGGCTCGCGGGATGAGTTGCGTGCCCAGTTCGCCGAACTGGCGGGCAAGATCTTCGATGAGCGCGAGCAGCGGTTCGCCGAGACCAGCCAGCAGCGCCTGGGCCAGTTGCTGGATCCGCTGAAAGAGCGCATCCAGTCATTCGAAAAGCGTGTCGAAGAAAGTTACCAGGCTGAGGCGCGGGAGCGTTTCTCGCTGGCCAAGGAACTGGAGCGCCTGCAGCAGTTGAACCTGCGGTTGAGCGACGAAGCCACCAACCTGACCCGCGCACTCAAAGGGCAGAAAACCCAGGGCAACTGGGGTGAGCTGATCCTTGAGCGGGTGTTGGAACACGCGGGCCTGGAGAAGGGCCGCGAGTACCAGACTCAGGTCACGCTCAAAGGTCCCGACGGCGAGCGGTTCCAGCCGGACGTCATCATCTATTTGCCGGGCGACAAGCAGGTGGTGGTCGACTCCAAGGTCAGCCTGACGGCTTACCAGCAGTACGTGGCGGCTGATGATGAGGCCATCGGCCAGATCGCCCTCAAGCAACATGTGCTGTCCCTGCGCACCCATGTCAAAGGCTTGTCCGGCAAGGACTACAAGCGTCTCGACGGCTTGCACAGCCTGGATTTCGTGTTGCTGTTCGTGCCGATCGAAGCGGCGTTCTCGGCGGCGCTGCAGGCGGAGCCGACGTTGTTCCAGGAAGCATTCGACCGCAACATCGTGATCGTGAGCCCGACCACCTTGCTGGCCACTCTGCGAGTGATCGACAGCCTGTGGAAACAGGAGCGCCAGAGCCAGAACGCGCGTGAAATCGCCGAGCGGGCCGGTTGGCTGTATGACAAGTTCGTGTTGTTCATCCAGGACCTGGACGAGGTCGGCAATCGCCTGCAACAGTTGGACAAGGCCTACAGCTCGGCGCGCAACAAGCTGACAGAGGGCCGGGGCAACCTGGTCAGTCGCAGTGAGCAGCTGAAGTTGCTGGGCGCGCGGGCGAGCAAGAGCCTGCCGGCGGATCTGCTGGAGCGGGCGATGACGGATGTGGATGGGTTGGCGGAGTTGCCGGAGTAGAAGCCCCAGAGTCAAAAGATCGTCCGAACTCGGCCCGAGCCTCCGGCAGCTCCTACATCGGATGGTGTACAGCCCTGTAGGAGCTGCCGAAGGCTGCGATCTTTTTAAAGCGGCAAATGCTTGCTCAATAACGCCCTGAGCGCCGCCGGCTTAACCGGTTTGGCCAGGTACCCAAGCCCTGCCGCATGCACCTGGGCGACCATCTCCGGCCGACCATCGGCACTGATCACCACTCCCGGCACCGGCTCACCCAGGCGAGTGCGTAGCCAGGCCATCAATTCGGTGCCGGTTTCGCCGTCGTCCAGGTGGTAATCGACCAGCGCCAGTTGCGGGCGCATCCCCTCGCTGAGCAGGGCCGCGCACTCATCGCGATTGCGCGCAGTCCACACCTGGCAGCCCCAGCGAGTCAGCAGGCTGTTCATGCCGATAAGGATACTGTCCTCGTTGTCGACGCAGAGCACCTGGGCACCACTCAACAATTTGCCGTTGAGCTCGGCAGTCTTGACCGGCAACGCTGCCTGCGCCTGGGCCAAAGGCACGCACACGCTGAACACACTGCCACGCCCCGGCCGTGAGCGGACTTGCAGGCGATGGCCTAAAACCCGACACAGGCCGTCGGCAATCGCCAGGCCCAGGCCCAGGCCTTTCTCGGCGCGAGTCTGATGACTGTCGAGGCGTTTGAATTCTTCGAAAATGACCTTCTGCTTGTCCTCGGCAATGCCCGGCCCGCGATCCCAGACCTCCAGCCACACCTCGCCCTGGCGTCGCCGGACGCCCAGCAGCACCGGGCCTTTGGCGTAACGGAAAGCGTTGGTAAGGAAATTCTGCAAAATGCGCCGCAGCAATTTGATGTCGCTTTCGACCCGCAACTTGCTGCCGCGCACGCGGAATTTCAGGCCCTGGTCCCTGGCGAGCGCCTTGAACTCCGCACCCAGCACATCGAACAGCTCATTGAGCTCGAACGGCTTCGAATCGGGGTTGATCTTGCCGTTTTCCAGGCGGGAAATGTCCAGCAAGTCGCTGATCAGGTCTTCGGCAGAGCGCAACGAGGTGTCCAGGTGCTGTACCAGTTTTTGTGCTTCGCTGGACAGGCCGTCGTCCTGATGGGAGAGGGCGGCGGAGAACAGTCGGGCGGCGTTCAGCGGCTGCATCAGGTCGTGACTGACCGCCGCGAGGAAGCGGGTCTTGGACTGATTGGCAGACTCGGCGGTACCTTTGGCCTCGGTGAGGGCGACGTTGAGTTGCGACAGTTCGTGGGTGCGTTCGGTCACCCGGCGTTCCAGGCCTTCATTGGCTTCGGTCAGCGCCTGTTCGGCCTCACGGAACGCGGTGATGTCGGTGAAACTCATGACGAAGCCGCCACCGGGCATCGGGTTGCCGATCAGCTCGATCACCCGGCCATTCGGAAACAGCCGCTCGGACGTGTGGGCGCGGCCCTGGCGCATCCAGTGCAGGCGGCGGGCGACGTGCACTTCCGCTTCGCCCGGGCCACACAGGCCGCGCTCGGCGTTGTGCCGAATGATGTCGGCAATCGGCCGGCCGACGCTGATCAGGCCATCCGGGTAGTTGAACAGTTCGAGGTAGCGCCGGTTCCACGCCACCAGCTTCAGCGACTGGTCGACCACGCTGATACCCTGGGTGATGTTTTCGATCGCGCCTTGCAGCAACGCACGGTTGAATTGCAGAACTTCGGAGGCTTCGTCGGCGATTCGGACGACATCCTCGAGTTGCATCTCGCGGCCTTCGATCGCCGCTTTCACCACTGCGCGAGTAGACGAGGCACCCAGGACGCCCGCCAGCAAGCGCTCGGTGTGGGCGATCCACTCGCCGTCGGCATTCTGGTTCGGGTTGAAGCCTTTGCCCTGGCGATAGGCGAAGCGGATGAAACTCTGGCGGGCACGTTCCTCACCGACAAAGCGTGCAGCGAGCTGCAGCAGGTCGTCGATCTGCACCGCCAGCATCGAGCGTGCGCTTGGCCGGGCGCTGATTTCCTGGCCAATGAATCGACCGGCCTGCCAGTGTTCGGACACCCGTGTGCGCGACAGTACCGAGACCCAGGCGAATAGCGTGAAGTTGCCCACCAGCGACAGCACCACCCCTTGAGTCAGTGGGGTAATGGGCAGATTCAGCGGATTGCTCTGCAGCCAGCCCAGGCCGGGGAAGGTGCTCAGCGACCAGCCCAGGCTGTGCGCCGCAATCGGCAGCACCAGGGTGTAGAACCAGAGAAAGGTCCCGGCGGCCAGGCCGGCGAAAACGCCGCGGCGGTTGGCCTGCTTCCAGTAAAGTGCGCCCAGCATGGCGGGGGCCAGTTGGGTTACGGCGGCAAAAGCGATCTGGCCGATGGTCGCCAGGCTCGCGGTGGAGCCCAGCAGGCGATAGCTGACGTACGCCAGCAGCAGGATCACCACAATGCTGACCCGGCGCACCGACAGCATCCACTGGCGGAACACTTCGAACGGGCGCTCGGCATTGTTGCGCCGCAGCAACCATGGCAACAGCATGTCGTTGGAAACCATGGTCGACAGCGCGACACTCGCCACGATCACCATACCGGTCGCCGCCGAGGCACCGCCAATAAACGCCAGCAGCGCCAGGGCAGGGTGGGCCTGGGCCAGCGGCAGGCTGATGACGAACGAATCCGGCAGCACCGAGCTGGGCAACAGCATCTGCCCGGCCAGTGCGATCGGCACGACAAACAGCGCGGCCAGGGCCAGATAGGCCGGAAACACCCACTTGGCCAGGCGCAGATCCTGCGGGTCGATGTTTTCCACCACGGTCACGTGGAATTGCCGGGGCAGGCAGATGATCGCCATCATCGCCACCCCGGTCTGCACGATCATCGATGGCCAGTTGATCGTCTCCTTCCAGTACTGCTCCAGGCGCGGGGCCAGCATGGCCTGGTCAAACAGGTCTTCGAAACCGTCGTACAAACCATAAGTCACGAACGCACCCACCGCGAGGAAGGCGAACAGCTTGACCAGCGATTCAAAGGCAATGGCCAGCACCATGCCGCGGTGGTGTTCGGTGGCGTCCAGGTTGCGAGTGCCGAACACAATGGTGAACAGTGCCAGCACCAGTGACACGATCAGTGCCGTGTCCTGGGCCCGCACGCCCATCGCGTCGGCACCGGCGCCGATCAGCAGGTTTACGCCGAGCACGATGCCCTTGAGCTGCAGGGCGATGTAGGGCAATACCCCGACCAGGCAGATCAACGCCACCACTACCGCCAGGGATTGGGATTTGCCATAACGCGCGGCGATGAAGTCGGCAATGGAGGTGATGTTCTCCTGCTTGCTGATCATCACCATTTTCTGCAGCACCCACGGCGCGCACACCAGCAGCAGAATCGGCCCGAGGTAGATCGGCAGGAATGACCAGAGCTGTTCGGCGGCCTGGCCCACGGCGCCGAAGAACGTCCAGCTGGTGCAATACACCGCCAGCGACAGGCTATAGACCCACGCACGCACCCGCGGCGGCAGCGGCGTGGCGCGACGGTCGCCGTAGAAGGCGATGGCAAACATGATGGCCATATAGGCCAGGGCGACGGCGGCGATCAGCCCGCTGGACAGCGACATGAGAACTCCAGGGCAAAGACATCCGGGACTCCATCCCGGTCAGACAGTCTCGCACGATGCAAGGGGTTAGTCAGTGTCGACCAAGGTCGTGGCTTGGCGGGGTTTCTTGGCGCGGTGCGCAGCCTCGTACCGCTGGCCTTGCCCCACGAGCGGGCCGGTTTGATGTCGGCGTTCTATGCGCTCAGCTATCTGGCGTTCTGCCTGCCAGCGTTGCTGGCCGGCAGCCTGACTCGCACCTTTGGCCTGGTGGCCTCCACCGACGGCTATGGTGCGGTATTGATAGTCCTGGCGCTGGGGGGCGTTGTTTACGCTGGTGCGCCAGCGGCCAGTGAAAGTGTGTAGCGAGGTCCGGTAACCGCTATGGTCTATATCTGCAAAACAGATAACAGTTAGAGATATTACCCGTTATATAGATATTCGATTCGGATCTACCATGAATTCCACCTCACCAGAGGACAGGAGTTCGCCATGACATGCACCACCCTCAAGCCCTTCACTCAGTTGCAGCACCCCCGCGAAGTCGTTCGCCAGTTCACGCCGAACTGGTTCGCCGCCACCATGGGCACCGGTGTATTGGCCCTGGCGCTGGCTCAGCTGCCATTTAACGTGCCGGGCCTGCGCGCTGCGGCCGAAGCGCTGTGGCTGTTCAATATCGGTTTGTTCGCGTTGTTCACCGTACTGTACGCGGCGCGCTGGACATGGTTTTTTCACGAGGCGCGGCGCATCTTCGGGCATTCCACGGTATCGATGTTCTTCGGCACCATCCCCATGGGCCTGGCGACCATCATCAACGGCTTCCTGGTGTTCGGCCTGCCGCGCTGGGGTGAGGGCGTGATTCAACTGGCCGAGGCGCTGTGGTGGCTGGACGTGGCGATGGCGCTGGCGTGTGGGGTGTTGATTCCCTACATGATGTTCACCCGGCAAGAGCACAGCATCGACCAGATGACCGCCGTCTGGCTGTTGCCGGTGGTCGCGGCGGAAGTGGCCGCGGCCAGTGGTGGCTTGCTCGCGCCGCACCTGGCCGACGCACATTCGCAGCTGGTGGTGCTGGTGACCAGCTACGTACTCTGGGCCTTCTCCCTGCCAGTGGCCTTCAGCATCCTGACCATCCTGATGCTGCGCATGGCCCTGCATAAACTGCCTCACGAAAACATGGCCGCTTCGAGCTGGCTGGCGCTGGGCCCCATTGGTACCGGTGCGCTCGGCATGTTGCTGCTGGGCGGCGATGCGCCGGCGATCTTCGCGGCCAATGCAATGGGCGGCATCGGTGAAATAGCCGCTGGCCTGGGCCTGATCGCCGGGATCACGCTGTGGGGGTTCGGCCTGTGGTGGATGCTGATTGCGCTGCTGATCACTGTGCGCTACCTGCGCGCGGGCATTCCATTCAACCTGGGCTGGTGGGGCTTCACCTTTCCCCTCGGCGTGTATGCCCTGGCCACCTTGAAACTGGCCAACGTCCTGAGCCTGATGTTCTTCAGCCTGTTCGGCTGCCTGCTGGTGGCCATGCTCGCGGTGATGTGGCTGATCGTCGGTAAACGCACGGTGCAAGGCGCGTGGCGCGGCGAGCTGTTTGTCTCACCTTGCATTGCAGGTTTAAGGAAATAAACGGCGAACACAGGTAATTTGTGGCCTGAAGCAGGATTTGTCATTCCAAGTACTGTATGCACTGGTTTAGACGCCACTCATTACCCAAAATCATCACGGGGACACACGGAAGATGAGTCATCCCTCACAGTTCACTTTGCTGCGCACCCGGCGTTTCCTGCCGTTTTTCGTGACACAGTCCCTCGGGGCATTCAACGACAACATATTCAAACAGTCGCTGATCCTCGCCATCCTGTACAAGTTGACCATCGATGGCGATCGCTCGATTTGGGTCAATCTGTGTGCGTTGCTGTTTATCCTGCCGTTTTTCCTGTTCTCGGCGCTGGCCGGTCAGTTCGGCGAGAAGTTCGCCAAGGACGCGCTGATCCGCCTGATCAAGCTCGGGGAAATCGCCATCATGGCGGTCGGCGCGGTGGGTTTCATGTTCGACCACCTGTGGTTGATGCTGCTGGCGCTGTTTGCCATGGGCACTCACTCCGCGCTGTTTGGTCCGGTGAAATACTCGATCCTGCCCCAGGCCTTGCGCGATGAGGAGCTGGTGGGCGGCAACGGGCTAGTGGAGATGGGCACCTTCCTGGCGATTCTCGCGGGCACCATCGGCGCCGGCATCATGATGTCGTCCAGTCATTACGCACCGATTGTTTCCACCGCGATCATCGGCGTGGCCGTGCTCGGCTACCTCGCCAGTCGCAGCATTCCGCGTGCTGCCGCGTCATCCCCGCAGATGCGCCTGAACTGGAACATCTTCAGCCAGTCCTGGGCGACTTTGAAATTGGGCCTGGGGCAGACTCCGGCGGTGTCGCGTTCGATCGTCGGCAACTCGTGGTTCTGGTTTGTCGGCGCAATCTACCTGACGCAGATCCCGGCTTACGCCAAGGAATGGATGCACGGCGACGAGACCGTAGTGACGCTGATCCTGACGGTGTTTTCGGTGGGCATCGCGCTGGGCTCGATGCTGTGCGAGAAGCTCTCGGGGCGTAAAGTCGAGATCGGCCTGGTGCCATTCGGCTCGTTTGGCCTGACGGTGTTCGGACTGTTGCTGTGGTGGCATTCCGGCGGGATTCCCGACAGCGTCACGGGCCACGGCTGGCTTGAAGTGCTGGGGTTCGCCCATACCTGGCTGGTGTTGATCGACATCCTGGGACTCGGCGTATTTGGCGGTTTTTACATCGTTCCGCTGTACGCGCTGATCCAGTCGCGCACGCCGGAGAACGAGCGGGCGCGGGTCATCGCTGCCAACAACATCCTCAACGCGCTGTTCATGGTGGTCTCGGCGATTGTCTCGATCGTTCTGCTGAGCATGGTCGAGCTGTCGATCCCGCAGCTGTTCCTGGTGGTGTCGCTGCTCAACATCGGCGTCAATGCCTACATCTTCAGCATTGTTCCCGAGTTCAGCATGCGCTTCATGATCTGGCTGCTCAGCCATTCCATGTACCGCGTCGAGCATCGCAACCTGGAGCAGATTCCTGATGAAGGCGCGGCATTGCTGGTGTGCAACCACGTATCCTTTGTTGACGCCTTGCTGATTGGCGGGGCGGTGCGCCGGCCGATTCGCTTTGTGATGTACTACAAGATCTACAACCTGCCGGTGCTCAATTTCATCTTTCGCACAGCCGGGACGATCCCGATCGCCGGGCGCCAGGAAGATATCCAGATCTACGAGAAGGCCTTCACGCGCATTGCTCAATACCTCAAGGAGGGTGAACTGGTGTGCATCTTTCCGGAAGGCAAGCTGACCGTCGATGGCGAAATCAACGAGTTCAGGGGCGGTTTGACGCGCATTCTCGAAGAAACACCGGTGCCGGTGATTCCGCTGGCGTTGCAGGGGTTATGGGGAAGTTTCTTCAGCCGCGATCCGGGCAAGGGATTATTTCGTCGATTGTGGTCGAGGGTGACCCTGGTGGCCGGGGCCGCAGTGCCCGTCGAGGACGCCGAGCCGGCCAAGCTGCAGAACCTGGTGGGCGAGCTGCGTGGTGCAGTGCGCTGAAACAGTCGCCGCGGGCCGCATGATCAGCGTGCCCGCAAGCGAACTCAGCCGGCCATGGCCAGCCGGTTACGGCCTTCGCGCTTGGCCACGTACAGCGCGCTATCGGCCCGGCGCAACAGGCTCTCGGCCGATTCGCCGGGCAGCAAGGTCGAACAGCCAAGGCTCACCGTCAATTCAATGGATTTACCGTCCGCCAGGTACTCCCTGGTCTGGGTGGCAAAACGCAGGCGCTCGCCGACCATGGCCGCCGCTTCACGGCCGGTGTTGGACAGCAGGATCAGAAACTCCTCGCCGCCATAGCGGAACACCATGTCCACATTGCGCAACTGGCCCTTGATCGAGGCAGCAACGGCCTTGAGCACTTCATCACCCGCGCTGTGCCCATGAGTGTCGTTGATGCACTTGAAGTGGTCGATGTCCAGCATCAATAGCGACAGCGGCTGCAAATGCCGGCGCGACATGTCGATTTCCCGCTGCAGCGTCTGGTCCATGGCGACACGGTTGCCGGTGTCCGTCAGTGGATCGCGCAAGGCGCTCTGCGTGGCCACTCGGTAGAGCAGGGCGTTGCGCATCGGAAACAGCAGTGCAGACAACAGTGATTCGAGGTTGCCCTGCTCCTGTTCGGTGAAGCGCTGATTGCGGCGGAACGTCAGCTCGCCCAGATGTTCGCCCTCATGGCTCAGGCTGTAGCTGATGGAGTGGTGGCCGCGCTGGCCGAATTCCAGGCGCAGGTCGCTGGCCTTGTGCTGGTAGCTCAAGGCGTCGAGTGTCACGAGTCGCTGGATCTCGCGGAAGAAGAGCCCGAGTATGCGCTGTGGTTCCAGGCTGGTTTGCAGTTGCAACACCAGCTGCTGGCGTACTTGCGCAAGACTGATGGGCCTTTCCAGAATCCGGGGCTGTTGACCAAAGCCCAGGCGTTGCAATTTGGCACTGTCGAAGTCAATTGCGTTGGTCTGGGAAGGTGATTTCATATTGCATGCGCCCCTGAGCAGTAAGACTGTCTTACAAGCTGGGTGAGAGCGGCTTGTGGGCTGCGCGTCATACTGATCCGTCAGTCCCGTAGGACATCTGTGCCAAGTCTAGTCCGCTTTGCCGACGATTAGTAACCTATCGACTGGAGCCCTGCCCCTATCTGCTATCACTCGCGTGTCTGAGCAAAGTTAGAGCGAAACTCATGCCATTCGGTTCATTTGAATAAAAATTACTTTAAATCAACAGGTTATCTGCTGGTTAAGGCGTTTGGTCAGGAATCGGTGACGGATGTTTGACTTAAATAAGGGTTAGTTGCGTCGCCTGACAGGTGCCGCGGCGAAAAGCCGGCGCGGCACGAAGTCGACGTGCGGTATTACTGGGCGTTAAAAGCCTGACCGTTGACCCCGGAACTGTCCGGGCCCATCAGGTACAGATAGACCGGCATGATCTCCTCGGGAGTCGGGTTGTTCAGCGGATTTTCCCCTGGGTAAGCCTGGGCGCGCATGCTGGTGCGGGTCGCGCCCGGGTTGATGCTGTTGGAGCGCACCGGCGCAACGGTATCGACCTCGTCGGCCAGCGTTTGCATCAGGCCTTCGGTGGCGAACTTGGACACACCGTAAGCGCCCCAGTACGCCCGGCCCTTGCGCCCGACGCTGCTGGAGGTGAACACCACCGAGGCGTCCTGGGACAGCTTGAGCAGCGGCAGCAGGGTGCTGGTAAGCATGAACATGGCATTGACGTTGACTTGCATGACGCGCATGAAGTTTTCGCCCGACAGCTGTTCGATCGGCGTACGCGGGCCAATGATCGAGGCGTTGTGCAGCAGGCCGTCGAGGTGGCCGAACTCGGTTTCGATCATCGCCGCCAGTTCATCGTATTGATGGGGCAGGGCGGTTTCGAGGTTGAACGGGATGACGGCCGGTTGCGGGTGGCCAGCGGCTTCGATCTCGTCGTAGACCTGGGTCAGGTTGGCTTCGGTCTTGCCCAGCAGCAGTACGGTTGCGCCATGGGCTGCGTAGGTTTTCGCAGCCGCAGCGCCAATGCCGCGACCTGCGCCGGTGACCAGAATGACCCGGTCCTTGAGCAATTCAGGGCGGGCGGAATAATCAAACATGAGAACCTCGAACAAAAACCATTAGCGAGCCCAAAAGATCGCAGCCTGCGGCAGCTCCTACAGTGGTCGGCGTAGGAGCTGCCGAAGGCTGCGATCTTTTGACTTTAATCAGCAACTACACAAAGCGCTATCAAGCACCTTGCGCAACTCCAGCGGATGATCCACCACCACATCCGCACCCCAGTGCCGCGGGTTATCGTCCGGATGAATGTAGCCGTAGGTGACCGCCGCAGTACGGGTCCCGGCATCACGGCCGGACTCGATATCGCGCAGGTCATCGCCCACGAACAGCACGCTGGCCGGGTCCAGGTCGAGCATCTTGCACGCAAGGATCAACGGCTCCGGGTCCGGCTTGCTGTTCTTCACATGATCCGGGCAGATCAGCAGTGCCGAACGCTCGGCCAGGCCCAACTGCTGCATGATCGGCTCGGCGAAGCGCACCGGCTTGTTGGTGACCACGCCCCAGATCAGGTTGGCTTTCTCGATGTCGGCCAGCAGTTCGCCCATACCGTCGAACAGCTTGCTGTGCACCGCACATCCCTTGAGGTAGCGCTCGAGGAATTCCAGGCGCAGCGCTTCGAAGCCGGGCGCCTCCGGGTCCATGGCAAAGGTCGCTGCGACCATCGCCTTGGCGCCACCGGAGATTTCGTCGCGGATGTACTTGTCATTGATGGCCGGCAGGCCGCGCTCGGCGAGCATGGCCTGGCAAATGGCAATGAAGTCCGGCGCGGTGTCGAGCAGCGTGCCATCCATGTCGAAAAGGACCGCTCTGATACGCATCGGCTTACTCCTCGCGCAGGGTCTGGATCATGTAGTTGACGTCCACGTCGGAAGCCAGTTTGTAGTGCTTGGTCAGCGGGTTGTAGGTCAGGCCGATGATGTCCTTGACCGTCAGGCCGGCCATGCGGCTCCAGGCACCCAGTTCCGAGGGGCGAATGAATTTCTTGAAGTCATGGGTGCCGCGAGGCAGCAGCTTCATGATGTATTCGGCGCCGACGATGGCGAACAGGTAGGCCTTGGGATTGCGGTTGATGGTGGAGAAGAACACCTGGCCGCCGGGCTTGACCATGCGGTAGCAGGCGCGGATCACCGAGGACGGATCCGGTACGTGCTCGAGCATTTCCAGGCAGGTAACGACGTCGAACTGCTCGGGCATTTCTTCGGCCAGGGCTTCGGCAGTGATCTGCCGGTATTCGACGGTGACACCCGATTCCAGCTGGTGCAATTGAGCGACCGCCAGCGGGGCTTCGCCCATGTCGATGCCCATGACTGTCGCGCCGCGCTGGGCCATGGCCTCACTGAGAATGCCGCCGCCGCAACCGACGTCGAGGACTTTCTTGCCGGCCAGGTTGACGCGTTCGTCAATCCAGTTGACCCGCAGCGGGTTGATATCGTGCAGCGGCTTGAACTCGCTCTCGCGGTCCCACCAGCGATGGGCCAGGGCTTCGAATTTGGCGATTTCGGCGTAGTCGACGTTGCTCATGGTTCAATCCTCTAAAACTTGAAAAATCCTGTTGCCCCGGAATCTGTTCCGGGGGGCTTACGATTCGGTGCGGCCGCTGATGCGCTGGCCCCAGGCCTTGGCGGTGGCACACAGGTGCTCTTCGTCAAGGCGGGTCAGGCGACGGTCGTCGAGCAATTGCTTGCCGGCGACCCACAGGTGTTTCACACAGTCGCGACCGGTGGCATATATAAGCTGCGAAACCGGGTCATACACGGGTTGTTGCGCCAGCCCGGACAGATCGAACGCCACGATGTCCGCCGCCTTGCCGACTTCCAGCGAACCCACTTCGGCATCGATCCCCAGCGCCCGGGCGCCGTTGAGCGTGGCCATGCGCAGCGCGCGATGGGCATCCAGGGCGGTGGCCGAGCCGGCGACGGACTTGGCCAGCAACGCAGCGGTGCGGGTTTCGCCGAGCAAATCCAGGTCATTGTTGCTGGCGGCACCATCGGTACCCACGGCGACATTGACCCCAGCCTGCCATAAACGCTCCACCGGGCAGAATCCGCTGGCCAGCTTGAGGTTCGACTCCGGGCAGTGGATAACGTTGGTGTTGCTTTCTACCAGCAGTTGCAGGTCTTCATCGCTGATCTGGGTCATGTGCACCGCCTGGAAGCGCGGCCCCAACAGTCCCAGGCGAGCGAGCCGGGCCAGCGGGCGTTCGCCGCGCTGTTCTACCGACTGCTGCACTTCAAAAGCTGTCTCATGCACGTGCATGTGAATGGAGGCATCCAGCTCTTCGGCGATCACGCGGATTTTCTCCAGGTTTTCGTCGCCCACCGTGTAGGGTGCATGGGGGCCGAAGGTGATCCTGATGCGCTCATGGTGCTTGAGATCGCCAAACAGCTCCACGCCCTGACGAATGGCTTCGTCCGCCGTGCTGGCGCCGGGAATGGGGAAGTCGAGGATCGGAATCGCGATTTGCGCGCGAATACCGCTGTTGTGCACGCGCTCGCTGGCAACCTTGGGGAAGAAGTACATGTCAGAGAAGCAGGTGATGCCGCCTTTGATCTGTTCGGCGATTGCCAGGTCGGTGCCGTCACGCACGAAGTCTTCATCGACCCACTTGGCTTCGGCGGGCCAGATGTGGTTTTCCAGCCAGGTCATCAGGGGCAGGTCATCGGCCAGGCCACGGAACAGCGTCATGGCCGCATGGCCGTGGGCATTGATCAGGCCCGGGCTGAGCAGCATGTCCGGCAATTCCCGTACTTCGCGGGCCTCAAGCTTCAATGCCGCGCTGCGTGGGCCGATAAATACGATGCGCCCGTCGCGGATGCCGATGGCGTGCTCCTTGAGGACTACGCCAGCGGGTTCGACGGGTACCAGCCAGGTCGGCAGCAACAACAGGTCGAGCGCAGCGGCAGTGTTCGGCATCGAGGATCGGTTCCAGGGCTTTTGTAAAGGATGGCGAAGTATACCCGAGCGTCTTGGCGGGGGGATCGCTATAATCGGCGGCTTTGTTTCTGAGTGCGGGGTGAATAATGCGCGATCGACTGTTGGCTGCGGAGAAAGTGAAGGCCATCGATTGGCGCGATGGCGCCCTGTACCTGCTGGATCAGCGTGTTTTGCCGTTCGAGGAAACCTGGATCGCCTATACCGACGCCGCCGGTGTTGCCGAGGCCATTCGCTCTATGGTGGTGCGTGGCGCTCCGGCGATTGGCATCAGTGCGGCCTATGGCATCGTGCTGGCGGCGCGCGCCCGTGTTGCCCAAGGCCGCGACTGGTATGCGGCGCTGGAAGAGGATTTTGCCCTGCTGGCCGACTCTCGACCTACTGCGGTCAACCTGTTCTGGGCCCTGGGGCGCATGCATGATCGGCTTGATCGCGTGAAGAGTCAGGCTGACCCGCTGGCGGCGCTGGAAGCTGAAGCCATTGCCATTCACGAAAGTGATCGCGAAGCCAACCTGACCATGGCACAACTGGGCGTGGACCTGATCCGCAAGCACCAGGGTAACGCCCAGGCGATCCTCACCCATTGCAACACCGGCGCGCTGGCCACTGGCGGGTTCGGCACGGCGCTGGGGGTGATCCGCGGTGCGTTCATCGAAGGCATGGTCGAGCGCGTTTATGCCGACGAAACCCGGCCGTGGCTGCAGGGTTCACGGCTGACGGCCTGGGAGCTGGCCAATGAAGGCATCCCGGTGACGGTCAACGCCGACTCCGCGGCAGCGCATATCATGAAGACCAAAGGCATTACCTGGGTCATCGTCGGCGCTGACCGGATCACGGCCAATGGCGATGTGGCGAACAAGATCGGCACCTATCAGCTGGCGGTCAATGCCATGCACCACGGCGTACGCTTCATGGTGGTGGCGCCGAGTTCGACCATCGACATGCAACTGGCGAGCGGCGACGACATTCCGATCGAGGAGCGTGACGGGCGCGAGTTGCTGGAAGTCGGCGGCAAGCGGGTCGGCGCGGATGTCGATGCGTTCAACCCGGTGTTTGACGTGACGCCTGCGGACCTGATCGATGCGATCGTGACCGAGAAGGGCATTGTCGAGCGTCCGGACACCGCGAAGATGGCGCAGTTGATGTGCCGCAAGCGTCTGCATTGATTATTAGTGGCGTTCCACGGGACGCCATCGCCAGCAGGCTGGCTCCCACAGGGTTTGTGATCGATTCGGATCAATGTGGGAGCCAGCCTGCTGGCGACTAGGGTCTGAAAGTCAGTAAGGCTGGC
>NZ_JBEOPS010000030.1:0-63900 GCF_040310305.1 Pseudomonas sp. HY13-MNA-CIBAN-0226 | reverse complement strand
AACTCCCACAGTTGATTTGTGTGCACCGCAGGTTCCCTGTGGGAGCCAGCCTGCTGGCGATGAGGCCGGAACAGGCACCGAGAAACTACTTGAACCGCCGCTCCACCCCTTTCTCCACCAGGATCTTCGCCGAAATCTCTTCAACCGAAAAATGCGTGGAGTTGATGTTGGGAATGTTCTCGCGGCGAAACAGGTTCTCCACCTCGCGCACTTCGAATTCGCACTGGGCGTAACTCGAATAGCGGCTGTTGGGCTTGCGCTCGTTGCGGATGGCCGTCAGGCGGTCCGGGTCGATGGTCAGGCCGAACAGCTTGTGCTGGTGGGCGCGCAGGGCGTTGGGCAGTTGCAGGCGCTCCATGTCGTCTTCGGTGAGCGGGTAATTGGCCGCGCGGATGCCGAATTGCATGGCCATGTACAGGCAGGTCGGGGTCTTGCCGCAGCGCGATACGCCCACCAGGATCAGGTCGGCCTTGTCGTAGTAGTGGGTGCGGGCGCCGTCGTCGTTGTCCAGGGCGAAGTTCACCGCCTCGATGCGCTCCATGTAATTGGAGCTGGTGCCGATCGAATGGGATTTGCCGACGGTGTAGGACGAATGCTCGGTCAGTTCCTGTTCCAGGGGCGCCAGGAAGGTCGAGAAAATGTCGATCATGAAACCATTGGAGGTGGCGAGGATCTCACGAATGTCCTGATTGACGATGGTGTCGAAGATGATCGGCCGGAAGCCGTCGGTTTCGGCGGCTTTGTTGATTTGTTGTACCATGGCCCGCGCTTTATCCACGTTGTCGATGTACGGTCGCGTGAATTTGCTGAAGGTTATGTTTTCGAACTGCGCCAGGAGGCTTTGGCCCAGGGTTTCGGCTGTGATGCCGGTGCCGTCGGAAATAAAGAAAGCAGATCGTTTCATTTGCACCTTGGGCCTTAAGCTAATGATCATTCTTGGATATGATAGGCGCGATTTGTCGGCCGCCAATGGCCCGCATTCTCACTTATTTTCCAGGTCCAGGCCATACAGCCGGAAAACGCCCCTCAGGGCAGCCGGCTTCTGAGCTTTTCCAACACAGTTAGTGGAGAGATCACCTTGGTAGAGTACGTAGTTTCCCTCGATAAGCTCGGCAAACACGATGTTGAGCATGTGGGGGGCAAGAACGCATCCCTGGGCGAGATGATCAGCAACCTTGCAGGTGCCGGTGTATCGGTGCCCGGTGGCTTCGCCACGACAGCTCAGGCTTATCGTGATTTTCTCGAACTCAGCGGCCTGAACGACCAGATCCACGCCGCCCTGGACGCCCTCGACGTCGACGATATCAACGCCCTCGCCAAGACCGGCGCCCAGATCCGTCAATGGATCATGGAGGCCGAGTTCCCCGAGAAGCTCAACGCCGAGATCCGCACCGCGTTCGCCACGCTGTCGGCCGGCAACCCTGACATGGCCGTTGCCGTGCGCTCTTCCGCGACTGCCGAAGACCTGCCGGATGCTTCCTTCGCCGGTCAGCAGGAAACCTTCCTGAACATCCGTGGTGTCGAAAACGTCATTCGCGCCGCCAAAGAGGTGTTCGCTTCGCTGTTCAACGACCGTGCGATTTCCTACCGCGTCCACCAGGGCTTCGACCACAAGCTGGTGGCCCTGTCGGCTGGCGTGCAGCGCATGGTCCGCTCCGAAACCGGCACCGCCGGCGTGATGTTCACCCTCGATACCGAATCGGGCTTCCGTGACGTGGTGTTCATCACCGGCGCCTACGGCCTGGGTGAAACCGTCGTACAAGGCGCGGTGAACCCGGATGAGTTTTATGTCCACAAAGGCACGCTGGAGGCGGGTCGTCCGGCCATCCTGCGCCGCAACCTGGGCAGCAAGGCCATCAAGATGATCTACGGCGAAGTCGCCACGGCCGGCAAGTCGGTGAAAACCATCGACGTCGACAAGGCTGATCGCGCACGTTTCTGCCTGAGCGACGCCGAAGTCAGCGAGCTGGCCAAGCAGGCGATGATCATCGAGAAGCACTACCAGTGCCCGATGGACATCGAGTGGGCCAAGGACGGTGACGACGGCAAGCTCTACATCGTGCAGGCCCGTCCGGAAACCGTGAAGAGCCGCACCCAGGCCAACGTCATGGAACGTTACCTGTTGAAAGAAACTGGCACCGTGCTGGTTGAAGGTCGTGCCATCGGCCAGCGCATCGGCGCGGGCAAGGTGCGCATCATCAAGGACGTGTCCGAGATGGATAAGGTCCAGCCAGGCGACGTACTGGTTTCCGACATGACCGACCCGGACTGGGAACCGGTCATGAAGCGCGCCAGCGCCATCGTCACCAACCGTGGCGGTCGTACCTGCCACGCGGCGATCATCGCTCGCGAACTGGGGATCCCGGCTGTGGTCGGTTGCGGCAACGCCACCCAGCTGTTGAAAGACGGCCAAGGCGTGACCGTTTCCTGCGCCGAAGGCGACACCGGCTACATCTTCGAAGGCGAACTGGGCTTCGACATCAAGAAAAACTCCGTTGATGCCATGCCTGACCTGCCGTTCAAGATCATGATGAACGTCGGCAACCCGGACCGTGCATTCGACTTCGCACAACTGCCGAACGCCGGTGTGGGCCTGGCCCGTCTGGAATTCATCATCAACCGCATGATCGGCGTGCACCCCAAGGCCCTGTTGAACTACGACGGCCTGCCGCAGGACATCAAGGACAGCGTCGACAAGCGCATCGCCGGTTACAACGACCCGGTCGATTTTTACGTCGACAAGCTGGTTGAAGGCATCAGCACCCTGGCCGCCGCGTTCACCCCGAAAAAGGTCATCGTGCGCCTGTCGGACTTCAAGTCCAACGAATATGCCAACCTGATCGGCGGCAAGCTCTACGAACCGGAAGAAGAAAACCCGATGCTGGGCTTCCGTGGCGCCTCGCGTTACATCAGCGAGGCGTTCCGCGACTGCTTCGAGCTCGAGTGCCGCGCCCTCAAGCGTGTGCGCAACGAGATGGGCCTGACCAACGTCGAAATCATGGTGCCATTCGTCCGTACCTTGGGCGAAGCGAGCCAGGTGATCGATCTGCTGGCCGAGAATGGCCTGGCCCGCGGCGAGAACGGTCTGCGCATCATCATGATGTGCGAGCTGCCATCGAACGCGATCCTCGCTGAAGAATTCCTCGAGTTCTTCGACGGCTTCTCCATCGGTTCCAACGACCTGACCCAGCTGACCCTGGGCCTGGACCGTGACTCCGGGATCATCGCGCACCTGTTCGACGAACGTAACCCGGCCGTCAAGAAGCTGCTGGCCAACGCCATTGCCGCGTGCAACAAGGCTGGCAAGTACATCGGCATTTGCGGTCAGGGCCCTTCGGACCACCCGGACCTGGCCAAGTGGCTGATGGAGCAGGGCATCGAAAGCGTTTCGCTGAACCCGGACTCCGTACTGGAAACCTGGTTCTTCCTGGCGGAAGGTCAAGCAGCCGTTTGATTGTGTGAGCGGGCCGCTCCCCTGTAGGAGCGAGCTTGCTCGCGATGGACGTCAACGATAATGCGTTTATCCTGGATAAACGCGGTGTCCTGAGGTTCTTCGCGAGCAAGCTCGCTCCTACAGGAATGGACATACAGTCAAAGGCGGCCGTTTTTTGAGATTCAAGTAGGGCGGGCTCCTCTGGACGCCGCCCTTTTTTGTGCAAGAGCATTATGCAAAGCAGCAGCCACCTATTTCCTGTCGCCCTGATCAGCGCCGAACGTCGCGGTGATCTGAGCGAAGACGTCTACCGTTTGAAACCCGCCAACAGCCCGGACGGCACCGTCGAGCTGGCCGTGACGCGCCTGGGCATGGCCGACGAGCCGTCCCGGCGCGGTGTGCCGGTGATTCTGCTGCATGGCAGCTTCTCCAACCGCCGATTCTGGTTTTCCCCCAAGGGCCTGGGGCTGGGTGCTTATCTGACCCGCCTCGGTTTTGATGTGTGGATCCCGGAAATGCGCGGCCACGGCCTGTCACAGCGCAACCAGGGTTACCGGCAGAACCGCGTCGCCGACTACGCGCGTTACGACCTGCCGGCCATTGGCGCCTTCGTGCACGAGCAAAGTGGCCAGGCTGCGCACTGGATTGGACATTCGCTGGGGGGCATTACCCTGGCGGCGGCGCTGGGCGGCCAGTACATCGACGAGTCGGTGGTGGCGTCTGCCGCCTTCTTCGGTACACAGGTCAGCCGCACCTATTGGCCGCTGAAGATCCCACCGGTGGAGTGGGGCGGTCGCTTCATCCTCAAGCGCTTTGCCCAGCTCTCCGGTTCAAGGCTCAAGCGCGGTCCGGAGGACGAGCCGATCGGCCTGGCCCTGGAAAGCATGCGCTGGTACGGACTGTTCGGGCGTTTTGGCGATGCGGACAAGGATTGGTGGGCCGGGTTGGCGGACGTGCAACTGCCGGTGCTGGCCGTCAGTGCTGCGGGCGATCATCAGGACCCGACCTGGGCCTGTCGCAAGCTGTTCGAACAGATCGGTTCCGAGCACAAGCAATTCGTCAATCTGGGTTGCGACCAGGGCTTTGCCGATAATTTCGGTCACGTCGAGATGCTCGTCAGCAAAGCCGCGCAGGCCGAAGTGTGGCCGCTGGTTGCGCGCTGGCTGGTCGACCAGCGCACGGCGCTGTTGCCTGGCCAGTCGGATTTAGCCGCAGCAGTCTGAGCGCAATGCTCTATCAAGGGCATTTCGCTCGCACCGGGTTGCGGCTAAGATATGACGCATCATGCTTTTCCGGTCACTTTGCGACATCTCGATTGTCTTCCTCTCTACAGGAGTTTCTCGATGAACCATTACATCACCCCTGACCTGTGCGACGCCTATCCGGAGCTGGTCCAGGTGCTGGAACCGATGTTCAGCAATTTCGGTGGCCGGGACTCCTTCGGCGGCGAAATCGTGACCGTCAAGTGCTTCGAGGACAACTCGCGGGTCAAGGAGCAGGTCGAGCTCGAGGGGCATGGCAAAGTGATGGTCGTCGACGGCGGCGGTTCCCTGCGTCACGCGTTGCTGGGCGACATGCTGGCCGAGAAGGCCGCGAAGAACGGCTGGGAGGGCCTGGTGATCTACGGCTGCATCCGCGACGTGGATATCATTGCGCAGACCGACCTGGGCGTTCAGGCCCTCGCCAGCCACCCACGCAAGTCCGACCGGCGTGGCGTCGGCGAAATCAACATCCCGGTGACGTTTGCCGGCGTGACCTTTCGCCCGGGCGAATACATCTATGCGGACAACAACGGCGTGATCATCTCGCCCAGCCCGCTGCAGATGCCCGAGTAAGCACGCGCGACCAACTTAGGGGTGAGGATGTTCGAGGAAGACAACGCGCAGTGGGGGCTGGTGCATGCCCTGGTGCTGGATGGTAAAGGCGGTGCGCGTTCGATAGCCCGGACTGAGCTCGATGACTTGCAGTTGCAGGCCCACGAAAGCCTGTGGCTGCACTGGGACCGCAGTCATCCGCAGACCCAGACCTGGCTGCGTAAATACAGCGGCCTGACCGAGTTCAGCTGCGACCTGCTGCTCGAGGAGAACACCCGGCCGCGCCTGTTGCCGCTGCCGGACTCCGAATTTTTACTGTTCCTGCGCGGCATCAACCTCAATCCCGGGGCGGAACCGGAAGACATGGTTTCCGTGCGCATCTTCGGTTCGGCGCAGCGGGTCATTTCCCTGCGCCTGCGCCCGTTGCGGGCCACCGATGAATTGCTGGCGCAGCTCGAAGAAGGCAAAGGCCCGAAAACCGCCTCTGAACTCATCCTTTATATGGCCCAGCTGCTCACGCACAAGGTGCAGGATCTGGTCAGTTGCCTCTCGGAAGTGGTCGATGAGGAAGAAGAAAAACTGGATGCCGACGAACGGTATACGCCCGAGCATGGAGCCATTTTGCAGATCCGGCGCAGGGCGGCTGCGCTGAAGAGATTCCTCGCTCCGCAGCGCGATATTTTCGGCCAGCTGACGCGGATCAAATTGCCCTGGTTCGTCGATGACGATGCCGATTACTGGAACGAATTGAACAACAGCCTGACGCGTTATCTCGAAGAGCTGGAATTGACCCGGGAGCGGGTGGGGTTGGTCCTCGAGGCCGAAGATCGGCGTTTGAGCGTGCGCATGAACCGCACGATGTACCGTTTTGGCATCATCACCGGGATCTTTTTGCCGATGAGTTTCCTGGCCGGTCTGCTGGGTATAAACGTCGGCGGAATTCCGTTGTCCGAGAGCCCCTATGGCTTCCTTGTGGCCTGCCTGATGATGGTCTCGGTGGCGCTCGGGCAGTGGTGGTTATTCCGTCGTTTGCGTTGGGTCTGACGATGCGTCATGTGACCCGGGCAAATTTGATCGCGTCTTTCACAGACATCACGAGAGGTGCGTATGCACGATCCGTTTGAACAGTCTTTGCGCGACATGCTCAAGGCATCACCGTCCACCCGGGACGACGATGCGTGCCTTGGGCGTGTACTGAAAACCGCCAACCGCCAGGTCGGCGCCGGTGATCTGTTCAGCCTGCTGGGCCGCTGGTTGCCCGCGCTGATGATCGCCCTGAATAACGGATCGGCCCATGTCTCGCCGGTTTCCCGTCACCGTAAACCTACCGTTCGCACTGCTGATAAGGCTGATTGAATATGGAACTTGATCTCTGGACTCAGAGCCTCGTCACTGCAATGACAGCGTTATGGACCAAGGTTGCAAACTTCATCCCGAACCTCTTTGGCGCACTGGTGGTGCTGCTCCTGGGTTTCGTGGTGGCCAAGCTGCTCGACACGTTACTGTCCAAATTGCTGGCCAAGCTGGGTCTCGATCGCCTGATGGGCGGCACCGGTCTGACCAAATTGTTGTCCCGCGCCGGGCTGCAGGTGCCGATCTCGACATTGATCGGTAAAATCGTTTATTGGTTCGTCCTGCTGATTTTTTTGGTTTCAGCTGCGGAATCTCTTGGACTTGAGCGAGTCTCAGCTACTCTAGACATGCTCGCGCTGTATTTGCCGAAGGTTTTTGGCGCCGCGCTGGTGTTGCTGGTGGGTGTGCTTCTGGCGCAATTGGCAAATGGGCTGGTGCGCGGAGCCGCCGAAGGTGTAGGGCTGGATTACGCGTCGGGCCTGGGGCGAATCGCCCAGGGCCTGGTGATCATCATCAGTATTTCGGTCGCGATCAGCCAGTTGGAGGTCAAGACTGACCTGCTCAACCATGTGATCGTCATCGTTTTGATTACCGTTGGTCTGGCTGTAGCGCTGGCCATGGGATTGGGAAGCCGGGAAATTGCCGGTCAGATTCTTGCGGGAATCTATGTGCGTGAGTTGTATCAGGTTGGGCAACAAGTGCGTGTTGGCGAGGTCGAAGGCCAGATCGAAGAGATCGGCACGGTTAAAACCACATTGCTGACCGACGAGGGTGAGCTGGTCTCGCTCTCCAATCGGATCCTCCTGGAGCAGCATGTGAGTAGCCGCTAACCCGGCAAACCCTGCTAATGTATGCCGCCGCAAATGGCCCTGGAAAGGGCTGCGGCGGACATTGACCTGACTGTCGGCCCGACTTGTTTTGAATAAAGCTCAATCGCTCTCCACGCGCTACGACCCCCGCGAGCTCTCTGATGAGGAGCTGGTCGCGCGCTCGCATACCGAGCTGTTTCACGTAACGCGCGCCTATGAAGAACTGATGCGGCGTTACCAGAGAACATTATTTAACGTCTGTGCACGATATCTTGGGAACGATCGCGACGCAGACGATGTCTGTCAGGAAGTGATGCTGAAGGTGTTGTATGGCCTGAAGAACTTCGAGGGGAAATCGAAGTTCAAGACCTGGCTCTACAGCATCACGTACAACGAATGCATCACACAGTATCGTAAGGAACGGCGTAAGCGTCGCTTGATGGACGCTTTGAGTCTGGACCCCCTCGAGGAAGCATCTGAAGAAAAGATGCCCAAAGCCGAGGAAAAGGGTGGACTTGATCGCTGGCTGGTGTATGTGAACCCGATTGACCGCGAAATTCTGGTGCTACGATTTGTCGCAGAGCTGGAATTTCAGGAGATCGCAGACATCATGCATATGGGTTTGAGTGCAACAAAAATGCGTTACAAACGTGCTCTAGATAAATTGCGTGAGAAATTTGCAGGCGTAGCTGAAACTTAGTTCGACGCAAATATCTCTTACGTGTAGGCAAGTTCTGATAGACTTGCCGCCGAGTTGTCCCCCGGTTTGCGGGACTGCTTCACAATCACCAGATGGGGATTTAACGGATGAAACTGAAAAACACCTTGGGCTTGGCCATTGGCTCTCTTATTGCCGCCACTTCGTTCGGCGCTCTGGCACAAGGCCAAGGCGCAGTTGAAATCGAAGGCTTCGCTAAGAAAGAACAATTCGACAGCGCTCGTAACTTCAAGAATGACGGCAACCTGTTCGGCGGTTCCGTAGGTTACTTCCTGACTGACGACGTTGAACTGCGTCTGGCCTACGACGAAGTGCACAATGTCCGTTCCGACAGCGGCCAGAACATCAAGGGCGCTAACACCGCTCTGGACGCTCTGTACCACTTCAACAACCCAGGCGACATGGTTCGTCCATACGTTTCGGCCGGTTTCTCCGATCAGAGCATCGATCAGAACGGCTCGAACGGTCGTAACCGTTCCACCTTCGCCAACGTTGGCGGCGGTGCCAAGCTGTACTTCACCGAGAACTTCTACGCCCGTGCTGGCGTTGAAGCTCAATACAACATCGACCAGGGCGACACCGAGTGGGCTCCTAGCGTCGGTATCGGTGTGAACTTCGGTGGCGGCTCCAAGCCTGCTGCTGCTCCAGTTCCAGCACCAGCTGAAGTCTGCTCCGACAGCGACAACGACGGCGTTTGCGACAACGTTGACAAGTGCCCGGACACCCCAGCCAACGTAACTGTTGACGCTGACGGCTGCCCAGCAGTTGCTGAAGTTGTTCGTGTAGAGCTGGACGTTAAGTTCGATTTCGACAAATCTGTTGTTAAAACCAACAGCTACGGCGACATCAAGAACCTGGCTGACTTCATGAAGCAGTACCCATCGACCAGCACCACTGTTGAAGGTCACACTGACTCCGTCGGTCCTGACGCTTACAACCAGAAGCTGTCTGAGCGTCGTGCAAACGCCGTTAAGCAAGTTCTGACCAACCAGTACGGTGTTGAATCGTCCCGCGTTCAGTCTGTTGGCTACGGCGAATCCCGCCCAGTTGCTGACAACGCGACTGAAGCTGGCCGCGCTGTAAACCGTCGCGTAGAAGCGCAGGTTGAAGCTCAAGCTAAGTAATTAGCTCGCAGCTCTGAGGAAAGCCCGGCTTAGGCCGGGCTTTTCTTTGCCTGCGATTTGGGTTTTATCCGGATTTTGCGGTGGCCCCAAAGATCGTCCGCCCGCGGCCCCAATCACCAGAATCGCCGGGCTTTTCAGTTCAAACGCACTCGCATCCTGTTCCATGGCGCTCAGGTCGCTGCGGCATTCGCGCCGATGCGCCAGGGAGGCGTTCTCGATCATGGCCACCGGCGTATCCAGGACCTGCACCCACCAGCCAGACTTTTGCGCTCATCGTATTTTCCTCATCAGATAACGGCGACTGGCTGAGCCGTGGCGGCCAGCAGTCGCTTGATTTCCGGGACGCATGAACCGCACTGCGTGCCGCAACCCAATTGCTGTTTAAGACCCTGCAAGTCCAGGCCTCGACTGATTCCCGCGCAAACCGCGCTGTGGCTGACATTGCGGCAGTTGCACAGGGTTTTGTTGCCGGTGCCAATGGCGGCGCCGTCGCCGGGTGGTGCACTCAAGGGGGCCAGCATCCAGCGCCGCAGTGGTTCATCGGCGCGCCCTTCGAGCCACAGGTTTTGCAGCCAGTGCTGGGCCAGGGTTTCCCCGGCCAGGCGGATGGCGGTGATCCTGCCGTGTTCGATGCGTACGCGTTTGCCGATCGAGCGGCGCACGTCCTCGTAGGCCAGCACCGGGCCTTCATCCACGCCCAGGCACTGGTCGATGTCGCGCAATAACTGGGCGTCGGGCGCCGAGGCGCTGGCAGCCCGTATAAGCAGCGCCGGGCGCTCACGGCCAGCCAGGCTCAGGCTGGCGTAGGAAAATTCCTCACAGAGGGGTCGCAGGCGCTCCAGTTGCTGTTGAACGTTACCTTCGACCAGGGCAAACAGCCGCCACGGCAGGTTTATCGGCTCCAGTCGCACGCCGCTGTGCTTCAGTTCCGGCTGCTTCGACAGGGGATCAAAGGCCGGTTGGGTCAGCGAATTGACCCCGCCTTTGAGAAACCGGTCGCCCCAGTGCATGGGCAAAAACGCCTGGCCTGGCCGAACGTTCTCGTCACGGGTCACCGGCAGCACCACCGCGCCACGGCGACTGTTCAGGCTGACCAGGTCGCCGGACTGCAAGCGATGGCGGCGTAGCTCATCCGGGTGCAGGCTCAACACCGCTTCACTGACGTGACCGAACAGCTGCGCAGCGGTGCCGGTGCGGCTCATGCCGTGCCATTGATCGCGCAGGCGCCCGGTGATCAGGGTCAGGGGAAACCGCGCATCCCGTTGTTCCTTGGCCGCTTGATACGGGTCGGCAATGAAGTGCGCGCGGCCGTTGGCGGTGGGGAATATTCCGTCACCGTACAGGCGCGCGGTACCTTGGCTGGCGCCGGGCGGGAAGGGCCATTGCTGCGGGCCGATCTGGTCGATCAAGGCATGGCTGAGCCCGGAAAAGTCCAGGTCGCGGCCTTGGGTCAGTTGCTTGTACTCGTCAAAGATCTGCGCCGGCGTGTCGAGGACAAACAGGCTGGCGTGCTCTGGACGCAGATGTCTTTCCAGGCGCTGTGCGAAATCCACCGTGATGGCCCAGTCCGGCCGTGCCTCGCCAGGGGCGATGACAGCCTGGCGCACGTGGGAAATGCGCCGCTCGGAGTTGGTCACAGTGCCCTCTTTTTCACCCCAGCTCGCGGCGGGTAGCAGCAGGTCGGCAAAGGCTGCGGTTTCAGTGGTGCGAAAGGCTTCCTGCAACACCACGAACGGGCATGCCTGCAGGGCCTCACGCACGGCACTCTGGTCGGGCATCGATTGCGCGGGGTTGGTGCAGGCGATCCACAAGGCCTTGATACGGCCGCTGCGCACCTGTTCGAACAACTCGATGGCGCTCAGCCCGGTGGTGTGCGGCAGTTGCTCAACGCCCCAGTAGGCCGCCACTTCCGCACGATGCTCGGCATTGGCGGCGTCGCGATGGCCTGGCAGCAGGTTCGACAGGCTGCCGGTTTCGCGTCCGCCCATGGCATTGGGCTGACCGGTCAGCGAGAAAGGTCCTGCGCCTGGGCGGCCAATTTGCCCGGTGGCCAGGTGCAGATTGATCAGCGCGCTGTTCTTGGCGCTGCCCGCCGTGGACTGGTTGAGCCCCATGCACCACAACGACAGGAAAGTCGGCGAAGTGCCGATCCACTGCGCGCACTGCTGCAGCTGTTCGACACTGATCCCGCACAGTTGCGAGACCCTCTGCGGGCTGTAGTCGCGCACCAGGCTTTTCAGCTCTGGCAGCCCCTGGGTGTGCGCGTCGATAAAGTCATGATCAACCTGGTCCTCCACCAGCAACAGGTGCAGGATCCCGTGGAACAGGGCGACATCGGTGCCCGGCAGTATCGCCAGGTGCAAGTCGGCGAGGTCACAGGTGTCGGTGCGGCGCGGGTCGATAACGATAACTTTCATCTGCGGTCGGCGGGATCTGGCCTCTTCCAGCCGCCGGAAAAGTACCGGGTGGGCGTAGGCCATGTTGCTGCCGACGATCATCACGCAATCGCTCGACTCCAGGTCTTCGTAGCTGCACGGTGGGGCATCCGCCCCGAGGCTGCGCTTGTAGCCGACCACCGCCGAAGACATGCACAGGCGTGAGTTGCTGTCGATGTTGTTGGTGCCCACCAGCGCCCGCGCCAGTTTGTTGAAACTGTAGTAATCCTCGGTCAGCAATTGGCCGGAGATGTAGAACGCCACACTGTCCGGGCCGTGTTCGGCGATGGTGCGGGCGAATACGCTGGCGGCGTGATCCAGGGCGGTGTCCCAGTCCGTGCGGCCGCGGGCCAGGGTTTTGCCCAGGCGCAGTTCCGGATAGAGCGCCCTTGCCGCAAGGTCGCCCGTCAGGTGCAGGGTCGAACCCTTGCTGCACAACTTGCCGAAGTTGGCGGGGTGGGCCGGATCGCCGCTGACGCCGAGAATGCGCTCGCCGTCATGTTCGATCAGCACGCCGCAGCCGACCCCGCAGTAACAGCAGGTTGAAGCGGTGATCTGCCGGTCCATCAACTTGCTTCCCGCAGGGCCGGCAAGCAGGCGTCGCCGAACATCAGGTGGTCACGGATTGGCTCAATGTCGTGGTTCTCCCGGATCTGGCGGAAATACCAGCCGCCGTCTGCGGTATCGCCGTACAGGCAGGCGCCTACGAGGACGTCGTCCTTGATCACCAGTTTTTTGTAGATCCCGCTAATCGGGTCCGAGAGGGTGATGGTCTCGGTACCTTCACCGCCCATGAAGTCGCCAGCGGAGAACAGGTCGATGCCGGTGACCTTCAATTTGGTCGAGGTCACCGAGCCCTTATAGGTGGCGAAACCCAGCTGGGCCAGGTGGTTGGCGCAGACCTTGGCCTGTTCGAACAGGGGCGCGACCAGGCCGTAGGCGATGCCGCGGTGGCTGGCACATTCGCCAATCGCGTAGATGCGCGGGTCGTAGGTTTGCAGCGTGTCGTTGACCAGGATCCCGCGCTTGCAGGGTAGGCCGGATTTTTCCGCCAGTTCGGTGCGGGGCCGAATACCGGCCGCCATCACCACCAGGTCGGCCGGGATCACGTCGCCATTGCTGAATTGCACCGAGCCGACCCGGCCATTGCCGGCATCGTGCAGCGCCTGGGTCTGTTCGCGCAGGCGAAAGTGCAGGCCGCGACCTTCCAGGGCGGTCTGCAGCAGCTGGCCGCTGGTCTTGTCCAGCTGTCGATCCAGCAGCCATTCGCCTATGTGCACCACGGTGACGTGCATGCCGCGCAGCATCAGGCCGTTGGCCGCTTCAAGGCCGAGCAGGCCGCCGCCGATGATCACGGCATGGGTGTGGGTCCTGGCGGTGTTGATCATCGCCTGGGTGTCGGCGATGTCGCGGTAGCCGATCACGCCCTGCAGCGTGTTGCCCGCAATGGGCAGGATGAACGGCGTCGAGCCGGTGGCAATCAGCAGGCGGTCGTACTCGGCTTCGGTGCCGTCATCGGCAATCACCCGGCGCCTGATCCGGTCGATCTGCACCACTTTGCGGTTAAGCAGCAGCTTGATGTTGTTGTCGAGGTACCAGTCCAGGTCGTTGAGCACGATCTCTTCGAACGTCTGCTCGCCCGCCAGTACCGGCGACAGCAGGATGCGATTGTAGTTGGTATGGGGTTCGGCGCCGAAGACGGTGATGTCGTACAGGTCGTTGCTCAGCTTGAGCAATTCCTCCAGGGTGCGGACCCCGGCCATGCCGTTGCCGATCATCACCAGTTTCAATTTGTTCATCAGGTTCTCCGGGGAGCTGGGACCCGCCGCATCTGGGCGTTTCAGGTCGTACTTGAACATTTCGCGCAAACAAAAAAAGGCGTCCCGCCAGTTGCCTGGCGGGGACGCCTTTGTCCTTGTCCCGTTCTATCGGGAAGCGCAGCCCTCTTCGTTGAGGGTGAGCTTTATGTCTGTTGGGAGCGTTAATGCAGTGGTTGTGCCAAGTCTGGAAGCCGGCACAATTGATGTTTCACAGGTGGTTTTTGAAGGTTGGCAGTGCCGTTCCTGCACCGAATCGAAGCGTGACGCACTCCGTTGGAGCCTGTTCCTCATAGACCAGTGGAGATGCCCTGTGGGAGCGAGCCTGCTCGCGATGGGCGCTCCCCGGTACTAACCACGAAAAACCAAAATCAACAGCACCATATTCACCACCAGCGACACCAGCGCCATGGTCCGCCACACCTTCAGCGGTTCGCGTTCCAGCAAAGGTCGTGGCCGCACGCTCAGGCTGTGCCGCTCGCCCTGTTCCAGGAGCAGCAACCATTCTTCCGCCGTTTCAAATCGATTCGCCGGATCAGCCGCAACGGCCCGCGCCAGGCTCTGCGCGATCCACTCCGGCAGGTCCGGGCGGTAGCGACTGGCACTCACCGGCACACCAAAGCGCGGGCGCTGGAAGGCTTCGATTTCGCCGTGGGGGTAGTGCCCGGTCAACAGGAAGTACAGGGTCACGCCGACCGCGTAAAGGTCCTGTTGCGGGGTGGGTGCCGCGCCGCCAAAGGCTTCCGGCGCGATGTAGCTCGGGGTGCCGGGCAGGGCGCACGGCTGGTCTTCGGACAGACCCGGGCAATAGGCCAGGCCAAAATCCAGCAGGCGCAACTCGCCGTCGTCACCCAGCAGCAGGTTCTCCGGCTTGATGTCGCGATGCAGAATCTGTCGGCGATGCAGCATGCCGACTGCGCGCAACAGGCGTTCGGCCAGGTCCAGCCATTGAGCCAGCGGCAACGGTCCGACGTCGGCATGCAGTGCCGCCAGGGTTGAACCGGAGTATTCACGCATTACGTAGTACAAGTGCTGACGCTGACTGGCGGGATGGACTTCAGGAAAGTGCCGTCCGGCAACGCGCTTGAGAAACCATTCCTCTGCCAGCAATGCCTGCCCGGCCTGGTGATCGTCGTGCAGGCGCCCGGGCAGGGTTTTCAGCAACCAGGGTTGCTGCTGCCCGTCATGCACCCGGTACAGCAGCGACTGCTGGCTTTGTCCTAGTATCGTGTCGACTTGCCAGCCCTCGAACATCTGCCCCGGCTTCAGCGCTGGCGGCAGCGGCCATTGCTGCAAGTGCACCAGGGCATCGCCGATGCTCGACTCTCCCAGGGCATCCACCCGCACCAGTAGTGCGCTGGCATTGTCCTGGCTGCCCGCCAGGTGCGCGGCACTGACCAGGGTTTGCGCGGCACTGTGCAGATCCGGTTGATCGCGCAGGATTGCCGCGATGGCCGTGTCGCCCAATACCGCCCAGACGCCGTCGCTGAGCAGCACAAAGCTCTCGTCCAGGCGTAACTCGCCATCGAGGAAATCCAGCACCAGATGTTGATCCAGGCCCATCGCACGCTTGAGCACGTGCTGCATGCCGGGCTGATCCCAGACGTGGTCCTCGCTGATACGCTGCAAGTGGCCGGCATGCCAGCGATACACCCGGCAATCACCAACGTGCGCCAGGGTGAAGCGCCGGCCGCGCACGACCAGGGCGCTGACAGTGGTCAGCAGCGGCTGCCCGCCGCCATTGGCCTGCAGCCAGCGGTTCTGCGCCAGCAGCAGGCGATCGAGGGCCTGGGCGACCGCCCAGGTTTCCGGCGTCGCGTAGTAATCCTGTGCCAGCGCCTGCAAGGTCGAGCGGGCTGCGAGCCCGCCGTCCGCGCATTGGCTGACCCCATCGGCAATCGCGAACAGATAGCCTTTGCTCGCGGCCAGCGCCGGAGCGGGCGTGACCAGGCGCAGGGCGTCCTGGTTTTCCTCGCGCGGGCCGATGGCGCTGGCTTCAGCGAAACTCAGCTGCAGGCTCATTGCCGGTTCAGACCCGTGCAGCGGTGACGGCAGCAGAGCCCCAGGTGGTTCTCCAGCGACGTTTCACGCCATGCAGGCCGAACCAGGCGAGCACGCCCAGGCTGGCGAACAACCACAACGCCAGCTGGTAGCTGCCGGTGCTTTGCTTGATGGCGCCCATGCCGGCTGCCAGGGCAAAGCCGCCAATGCCGCCCGCCATGCCGATCAACCCGGTCATCACGCCGATTTCCCGGCGAAAACGCTGTGGGACCAGTTGGAACACCGCGCCATTACCTGCCCCTAAACCGAGCATGGTGCACACGAAAAGCGCCAGGGCGGCGTAGGAACTTGGCAGGTTGAAACCGACTGCTGCGATACACACAGCCGCCACGGTATACATCCCCAGCAGCGTGCGGATCCCGCCGAAACGGTCGGCCAGCGCACCACCCAAAGGCCGCATCAGGCTGCCGCCAAACACGCAGGCGGCGGTGTAGTAACCGGCGGTGACCGGGCTCAGTCCGTATTGGTCGTTGAAGTAGCCGGGCAGAGCGCTCGCCAGGCCGATGAAGCCGCCGAACGTTACGCTGTAGAAGAACATGAACCACCAGCTGTCGCGATCGCCCAGGGCCTTGAAGTAGTCGGTGACCGATTTGGCTCTTGGCCGCTCCGGGGCATTTTTGGCCAGCCAGGTGAACACAATGAGCGTCAGGATCAACGGGATCAGGGCGAAGCCGAATACGTTGCTCCAGCCGAATGCCGCCGCCAGGACCGGGGCGATCAATGCGGCCAGCACCGTGCCGGAATTACCTGCCCCCGCAATGCCCATTGCCTTGCCTTGATGTTGCGGCGGATACCACTGCGATGCCAGCGGCAAAGCCACGGCGAACGACGCGCCGGCCATGCCGAGGAACAGCCCCAGCAGCAATGCTTGTTCGTAGCTGTGGATGCCGTGCTTCCAGGCCACGAACAGGGCGCAGATGACAATCACCTGGCCAATGATCCCGGCGGTTTTCGGCGATAGGCGATCGGCCAGCATGCCCATGATGAAGCGCAGTATTGCCCCGGCCAGAATCGGCGTGGCAACCACCAGGCCGCGCTGCTGGGTGGTCAGCTGCAGGTCCGTGGCTATTTGTACGGCCAGTGGGCCGAGCAGGTACCAGACCATGAAGCTCAGGTCGAAATAGAGGAACGCCGCGAACAGAGTCGGGGTATGACCGGATTTCCAGAAGCTTGAATTCATCGCGCACCTCAGCTGTGAAGAGTCTCGAGTGGGAACCGTGAGCTAGCAGATGGGGCGCCTTGACGGCCGCACCACCGACCCCGTGCCATGGGGCCAAAACGAAAAAACGCCGCTACCGGATTTGCCAGGGCAAATGGGGTGAGCGACGTCTTTGTCGTAGGTGGGGCAACCGCCGTTGGTTACCTGTGGTGAATTACATAGCCAGATCTGTGCCAACCACTGAAATCGAGGTGCTCCCATCGCGGGCAAGCCCGCTCCCACAGGGTGTTGGTGGTGGACGCAGTATTTGTGTACGGCAGAGATCTCTGTGGGAGCCGGGCTTGCCCGCGATGACGTCCGCGGGGCCAGCACAACACCTCAGCCCAGCAACTCACTCATCGCAATAATCTGCTCCGCCACCTGAATCAGCTTCTGCTGCCGGCTCATCGCCTGGCGGCGCATCAGGGTGTAGGCCTCTTCCTCGTTGCAGTCTTTCATCTTCATCAACAACCCCTTGGCCAGCTCGATGCGCTTGCGTTCCGCCAGTTGTTGGTCGCGGGCATGCAATTGAGCGCGCAGTGCCTGGTCGCTCTCGAAACGCGCCATGGCCACGTCGAGAATCGGTTGCAGGCGCTGTGCGTGAATGCCTTCGACAATGTAGGCACTCACCCCGGACTTGATCGCCTGGCGCATCACGCCCGGGTCATGCTCGTCGGTGAACATCACAATCGGCCTGGGTTGATCACGGCTCACCAGCACCACTTGCTCCATGACATCGCGGCTGGGTGACTCGGTATCGATCAGGATCACGTCCGGGCGCACCGTTTCGACGCGTGCGGGCAGGTCGATGGTCAGGCCGGACTCGTCGATCACCTCGAAGCCGGCTTCGGTCAAGGCGGCCTTGAGGCGTCCGACTTTCTTCGCCGTGTCGTTGATCAGCAGGATACGCAACATGTTCGCAGTCTCCTGTCAGCGGCTGGCGAGTAGGGCAGAGGAGTCGTGCAGGGCATGCAGCTTGAAACTGCGTGCATACCCGGCCGGGTCCGAGCCGTCCCAGATCTTGCCGTCGATCAACTGGCTGCGGCGCATGTCCCCGGGCTGGCTGGCAACTCCCACGGCGCTGGCGGCTTCGCGGTACAGGTCCAGTTGCTGAACCTGTCGGGCGACCGCCAGATAATCCGGATCGTCGCGCAGCAACCCCCAGCGACGAAATTGGGTCATGAACCACAGGCCATCGGACAGATAAGGCAAATTGACCTCGCCATCCCCGTGGAAGCGCAGGGCATGCGGGTCCTGCCAGCGATTGCCCAGCCCGTCGGCGTAGTCGCCCAGCAGCCGCGGTTCGATGCAATCGAGCGGCGCATCGAGATATTGCGCAGCACTGAGCAGCTGCGCGGTGCTGCGACGGTTCTCGCTACTGGCTTCAATAAAACGACTGGCCTCGAGAATCGCCATGACCAGGGCGCGGGCGGTATTGGGATACTGCTCGACGAAGGCGCGGGTGCAGCCCAGGACTTTTTCCGGGTGATCGGGCCAGATTGCCTGGGTGGTCGCCAGGGTGAATCCCAGATTCTGTTTCACTGCACTGGCGGACCACGGCTCGCCCACGCAGAAACCGTCGATGCGCCCCGCCTGCAGATGCGCGACCATCTGCGGCGGCGGCACCACCACGCTGTCGACATCCTGCAGCGGATGGATACCCTGACTCGCCAGCCAGTAGTACAACCACATGGCGTGGGTGCCGGTGGGGAATGTCTGGGCAAACGTCAGCCGTGGGCGACTTTGGTGCACGTGGCGATCCAGTGCCTCGGGACTGGTCACGCCAAGTGCCTGCAAGCCCGGGGAGAGGTTGATGCTCTGGCCATTCTGGTTCAGGCCCATCAGCACCGCCATGTCGGTGGCGGCGACGCCGCCTATGCCGAGGTGCACCGCATACACCAGGCCATACAGGCTGTGGGCGGCGTCCAGTTCGCCGCTGACCAGTTTGTCCCGCAGGCTGGCCCAGGACGACTGGCGCTTGAGGTTCAGGGTCAGGCCGTAAGGCTGGGCAAAGCCCTGGGTGGCGGCGACGACTACGGAGGCGCAGTCGCTCAGGGCCATGAAGCCGAGATTGATTTCGGTTTTTTCCGGGGCATCGCTGCCATTGACCCAGGCCAATGGGCCGGCGGAGGGTTCGTTCATCGACTGTGCACCTTAAAAAAAAGACGTCGCCACCGGTCCATGCGCGAGCAGAGCCGGGTGGCGACGCCATTGTCCTTGCGCTCATGTCCGACGTTGGTCCGAGCACTGATGTGAGTAGGGCTGCAAGGCATATGCCAGCGGCCATCAGCTTTTCATCAGGATTCAACGCGCCACCTCATCCATCCTCCCGCGATCATCCAATCCACCCTTCGGCCGTGAGGGTTATCGGCGGTTAAAAATCCTACAAGCTGGATCGACATTTCCCCAGGTTGGTAAGCCTGGAGTCCTACGAAAGGCGCCTGCCCGATTCTCTATTGTCGCGCCATTCATCGTTGAGCCTGGCAGCGCACAGGCATAGGGAGTTGTGAACATGAACAGCGCCATTGATCATTCCCCGTCCGAGTCATTCATGTTTGACCGGTGGCGGCTGCAGAGTGACGGCACCCTGATGCACGCGGGCAGGGTCGTACACGTTCCGCCAAAAGAATTATGCGTGCTTCGCCTGTTGCTCGGCTCGGCCGGTCTGGTGGTCAGCAAGGATCAACTGCTGGGCGCGGTCTGGCCCGGGACCGATGCAGCCGAGGAGTCCTTGACACGCTGCATCTACGTGTTGCGCAAGCTGTTGAAGGAGGACCGTGACTTCATCACCACCGTTTATGGCCAGGGGTATCGATTCGACTGCGCCGTGGTCGGGCCTGCTGTGCGAACCGAGCTGTCGAACTCGATTTAACCGGTCTCTCGCACGCCAGCCTCCACCCCGGCTATAATCGGCGCCACTTTTCGCCGCCCAGAGTCAAAGCCGCCCATGTACACCCTGGCCCGTCAGCTGTTGTTCAAACTTTCCCCGGAAACCTCCCACGATCTGTCCCTGGACCTGATCGGCGCGGGCGGACGCCTGGGGCTCAACGGCATGTTGTGCAAGGCGCCGGCGAAAAAGCCGGTGACCGTCATGGGCCTGGATTTTCCCAATCCCGTAGGCCTGGCAGCGGGCCTGGACAAGAATGGCGCGGCCATCGACGGTTTTGCCCAACTGGGTTTCGGTTTCGTCGAAATCGGCACCGTGACCCCGCGTCCGCAACCGGGCAATCCGAAACCACGGATTTTCCGTCTGCCGGAAGCCGAGGCCATCATCAATCGCATGGGCTTCAACAACCTTGGCGTCGATCACCTGCTGGCCCGGGTGGCTGCGGCGAAGTACAAGGGCGTGCTGGGCATCAATATCGGCAAGAACTTCGATACGCCCGTCGAGCGCGCCGTGGACGATTACCTGATCTGCCTGGACAAGGTGTATGCCCACGCCAGCTATGTCACGGTTAACGTCAGTTCGCCGAACACACCAGGGCTGCGCAGCCTGCAATTTGGTGATTCGCTCAAGCAATTGCTCGCCGACCTGGCCACCCGCCGTGCGGAACTGGCCTTGCGTCACGGCAGACATGTGCCACTGGCGATCAAGATTGCCCCGGACATGACCGACGAAGAAACCGCCCAGGTCGCCCAGGCCCTGGTTGAGACCGGCATGGACGCCGTCATCGCCACCAACACCACCCTGAGTCGCGTTGGCGTCGAAGGCATGGAGCATGGGGACGAGGCAGGCGGCTTGTCGGGTGCCCCGGTGCGGGAGAAGAGCACCCATACGGTCAAGGTGCTGGCAGCAGAGCTGGCAGGGCGTCTGCCGATCATCGCCGCGGGCGGGATCACCGAAGGCAAGCACGCCGCCGAGAAAATCACTGCAGGGGCGAGCCTGGTGCAGATCTACTCCGGTTTCATCTACAAGGGCCCGGCGTTGATTCGCGAGTGCGTGGACGCCATCGCCGCCCTGAGATAACCCCCATGGCCCGGTGATTCCAGCCAATGCCGGCTGCGCTTTGGCGGGAAAGCAGCCATAAAAAAGGGCTCCTCGAAGGAGCCCCTGGGCCGAAGCCCGCCGCCCGGATGGGGCGTGCGTGGTTAATTGATGCAGTGTTCAGATTGTCGTGTCGGAGTGTTTAGCCCTGTAAAATTAGCCGACGGCGTGAAGTTCGTTGAGTCTGTGGATTCCCGCAGTGCCGGTCATACCGTCCCAGTTGTCGCCGCGTCCTTCTCGCCAGCCGTTAATCCAGGCTTGACGTACCGACGGTAGAGTAAATGGGCAAAGCTCACGGGATTTGCCACCAACGCCATATTGATATCCGCGCAAAAATGCTCTTTCCAACGGATCACGCTTAAGTCTTCTCATAGGGTGTTGCCCTCACTTGTTGACTGTATTTATCGCGTTGACCTCAATTGAGGTCTGGCAGAAATAACCTGCCGTTGGCGGCTCGCTGCCGGCGTCGCGAGCCAAGTTGTTGACGTCGTTGCGGCGCCAACCTGTGTTGAGTTCTAACCAATGCGTCACATCGAGGGAATGATCGTTTTGTCATAAGGACGTAACCGTTAAGGTGGTATGGCCATAAGTAACACGATATTTGCCAGCGTTTGTTGGTCAAACCCCGGTATGATCGGCACCCCGCAGGATGATGACGTTAATCCCTTGCTGAGAATGCCTCGCGTTGAGTGAGCGCATTATTCGACGAAGGGTCGAGTTATGACATTTTGTTGCACCAACTTTTTTACCTGTCTTTGCATCTAAGCTCCTTTACACCGAGCAGCAAGGGTGGGTCGGCACACCTTCGTGCCACGCGGGCGTTCTTTTAGAAAAGCGCCTGATTGAAAACCGGACCGGCAATGCGTTGCCCGTTCACTCAGCTAAAGGTTCTGGAATTCCCATGTCCGATCGTTTCGAACTCTTCCTCACTTGCCCAAAAGGCCTTGAAGGCCTGCTCATCGAGGAAGCCGTCGGGCTTGGCCTTGAGGAAGCGCGTGAGCACACCTCTGCCGTGCGCGGCATGGCAACCATGGAAACCGCCTACCGCCTGTGCCTGTGGTCGCGCCTCGCGAACCGGGTGCTGCTGGTGCTCAAGCGTTTCCCGATGAAGGACGCCGAAGATCTCTACCACGGTGTGCTCGACATCGAATGGCAGGACCACATGCTCAGCGACGGCACCCTGGCCGTCGAGTTCAGTGGCCATGGCTCGGGCATCGATAACACCCATTTCGGCGCGTTGAAGGTCAAGGACGCCATCGTCGACAAATTGCGCACCCCGCAAGGCGACCGTCCGTCGATTGATAAACTCAACCCCGACCTGCGTATTCACCTGCGCCTGGACCGCGGCGAAGCGATTCTGTCGCTCGACCTGTCCGGCCACAGCCTGCACCAGCGCGGTTACCGCCTGCAGCAGGGTGCGGCACCGCTGAAGGAAAACCTCGCGGCGGCGATCCTGATCCGTTCCGGCTGGCCACGTATTGCTGCCGACGGCGGCGCCCTGGCTGACCCGATGTGTGGCGTGGGCACCTTCCTGGTCGAAGCGGCGATGATCGCCGCCGACATGGCCCCCAACCTGCGTCGCGAGCAGTGGGGCTTCACCGCCTGGCTCGGCCACGTTCCGGCGCTGTGGAAAAAGCTTCATGAAGAAGCCACCGAGCGTTGCGCCGCCGGCCTGGCCAAGCCGCCGCTGTGGATTCGCGGTTACGAAGCGGACCCGCGCCTTATTCAGCCTGGTCGCAATAACGTTGAACGGGCTGGCCTGAGCGAGTGGATCAAGATCTACCAGGGCGAAGTCGGCACCTTTGAACCGCGTCCGGACCAGAACCAGAAAGGTCTGGTCATCTGCAACCCGCCGTACGGCGAGCGTCTGGGCGATGAGGCGAGCCTGCTCTATCTCTACCAGAACCTTGGCGAGCGCCTGCGTCAGGCCTGCCTGAACTGGGAAGCGGCCGTGTTCACCGGCGCGCCGGACCTGGGCAAGCGCATGGGTATCCGCAGCCACAAGCAGTATTCGTTCTGGAACGGCGCCTTGCCGTGCAAGCTGCTGCTGATCAAGGTCACCCCGGACCAGTTCGTGACTGGCGAGCGTCGCACCCCGGAACAACGCCAGGTCGAGCGCGAGCAGGCTGAAGTCCAGGTCGAAGGCAACGACGTCGCGCCAGGCAAGTACGAGAAGTACAACAAGAACGGCAACCCGATCAAACCGGCGCCGGTGGTGATCGAGCAGCCGCGCTTGAGCGAGGGTGGGCAGATGTTCGCCAACCGCCTGCAGAAGAACCTCAAGGCCCTGAGCAAGTGGGTCAAGCGTGAAGGCATCGACTGCTACCGCGTCTACGATGCCGACATGCCGGAATACTCCATGGCCATCGACCTGTACCAGGATTGGGTCCACGTCCAGGAATACGCCGCGCCAAAATCCATCGACCCGGAAAAAGCTTCGGCGCGCATGTTCGATGCCCTGGCGGCGATTCCCCAGGCGTTGAACGTCGACAGGAGCCGCGTCGTGGTCAAGCGTCGCGAGCGGCAGAGCGGCACCAAGCAATACGAGCGCCAGGCCGCGCAGGGCAAGTTCGTCGAGGTCAACGAAGGTGGCGTCAAGCTGCTGGTGAACCTCACCGACTACCTCGACACCGGTCTGTTCCTCGACCACCGGCCGATGCGTATGCGCATTCAGCAGGAGGCGGCAGGCAAGCGCTTCCTCAACCTGTACTGCTACACCGCGACGGCGAGTGTGCACGCAGCCAAGGGTGGCGCACGCAGCACCACCAGCGTCGACCTGTCGAAAACCTACCTGGACTGGGCGCGGCGCAACCTTTCGCTGAACGGCTTCTCCGACAAGAACCGCCTGGAGCAGGGCGATGTGATGGTCTGGCTGGACGCCTGCCGTGACGAGTACGACCTGATCTTCATCGACCCGCCGACGTTCTCCAACTCCAAGCGCATGGAAGGGATCTTCGACGTGCAACGTGACCAGGTGCAACTGATCGACCTGGCCATGGCGCGCCTGGCACCGGGTGGTGTGCTGTACTTCTCCAACAACTTCCGCAAGTTCGAGCTCGAGCCCAACCTGAGCGAGCGCTACGCAGTCGAGGAGATCACCGCCAAGACCATCGACCCGGACTTCGCCCGTAACGGCAAAATCCACCGCGCCTGGAAAATCATGGCGCGTTGACACCTGGATCCACTGTAGGAGCTGCCGCAGGCTGCGATCTTTTGATCTTGTTTTAAAGAAAAGATCCAAAGATCGCAGCCTCGTTTCACTCGACAGCTCCTACAGGAGCATCAGCAGCAAAGGGTGCAGTTGCAAGTACAGTGCTGGTCAAATTAGTGGCTAATAGCTATAACTCAACCCAGGGCCAGTGGGTTTTCCCGGCACTTGGCGTTTTGAGTCTGCCTATATGTCGTTGCACGTCATGCGCCCAAAGATCCTGGGGTTTATCAGTGAACACGTTTCGGCCTGGCTGGTCGCGCTGCTGGTATTGCTCGTGGGCGGGATTTTTACCGGATTGCTCGCCTGGTCGACACAAAACCAGTTCCACCATCAATTACGGCAACGTTTCCAACTGCTGGCCAGTGAACGCTACAGCCGTATCGAAGAACGTTTCGAAGACCAGGAGCAGCGCCTCGACGGGCTGCGCCGGTTCTTTGCCAATTCCGGTTCGGTGTCCCGAGAGGAATTCGACGGGTATGCCAAACCACTTTTGCATCGCACCCAGGCTTACTCCTGGGCCCCACGCATATCCCGGTCTGAACGGGCGGCGCTTGAGCAGACCGCGCATCAGCAGGGCCTGAGCGAATTCAGCGTGCGCGACATGGATGCCGCAGGCAACCTGCAGATTGCCCCTGAACGCGACGAGTACGCCCCGGTGCTGTACACACAGAGCCAAAGTCGTCTCCCCACGCCGCTGGGTTTCGACTTGCTCGCCCAGCCTCAGCGCCGTGCGACGCTGGAGCGGGCCGATGCCCTTGGCGGCCTGGCGGTGTCGCAACCCCTTTATCTGGTGGGCATCGAACCCACTTATGCCCGTGGAATCCTGCTGGCCGCCCCCGTCAGTCACCAGCCACAACCGGGGGCAGTGCCCGACGGCTACGTCATGGCCGTGATCAGCATGCGTCAGCTGTTGGCGGATGGATTACCCGAGGAGACCCATGATTTTCTCTCGGTACGCATTCTGGACCTGTCCACCGCTGACCAGCATGAAGTGCTCTACGAATCGAGCAATACACCCGCCGCCAGCGAGCTGTCCTCGACCCAACTGATTCGCCTGGCCGACCACGAGTATCAGGTCGAAATGCGACCCAGCGTCGCGTTCACCCAGGCCAACCATTCCTCCCTCAGCAGCCTGGCAGTGCTGGGCGGCATGCTCAGCCTGCTGCTCAGCGCCTTGCTGTACGTGCTGGTGAGCCAGCGCCAACGGGCGCTGAAAATGGTCGAGCAGCGGACCCAGGAGCTGCGCGCCCGCGAGCAGGAATTGCGCGGCACCCATGGCCAGTTGCGCGGCGTGCTGAACGCCGCGACGCAGGTGGCAATTATTGCCACGGACCTGCGCGGGGTCATGACCACCTTTAATGCCGGCGCCGAGCAGATGCTTGGCTACACCAACGCCGAGGTGGTGGGCTGCATGACCCTGGAGAACCTGCACCTGCCCCGGGAGCTCCAGGCTCGCTCGGCGGAACTCAGTGCGCGCTATGGCAAGCCGATTCCAACCTGCCAGGCGATGCTGGTCGAGGGCGGCGAGGAGGGCGGCCACGAAGCGCGGGAATGGACGCTGGTGCGCAGCGACGGCAGTCACCTGGCAGTGAACATGCTGGCCACGCCAGTGCTCGACGAGCAGGGGCTGTGGGTTGGGCACCTGGCGATCTGCATCGACATCACCGAGCGCAAGCGGGTCCACGAGGCCCTGGCGGCGCGGGATTTGTTGCTGAAGAAGCTCAGCGCCCATGTGCCGGGCGGCATTTATCAATTCAAGATGGAGTTCGATGGGCGTTTCAGCGTGATCTACGCCAGTGACGGGATCCGCGAGATCTACGAACTCGAGCCCGACGTCCTGTTGCTTAACGCCGAGGCGATCTTCACGCGCATTCATCCACAGGACACCACCCGGGTGCGCGCCTCGATCCGGGCGTCAGCGGACACCCTCAGCCCGTGGCGCGAGGAATATCGCGTGCAGCTGCCCATCCGCGGGTTGCGCTGGGTGCGTGGCGAGGCTACCCCTGAGGAACTACCGGGTGGCGGGGTGCTGTGGCACGGCTACATCTCCGACATTTCAGACCTCA
This sequence comes from Pseudomonas sp. HY13-MNA-CIBAN-0226, assembly GCF_040310305.1. Taxonomy (NCBI): domain Bacteria; kingdom Pseudomonadati; phylum Pseudomonadota; class Gammaproteobacteria; order Pseudomonadales; family Pseudomonadaceae; genus Pseudomonas; species Pseudomonas sp. HY13-MNA-CIBAN-0226. The sequence goes on along the minus strand of NZ_JBEOPS010000030.1, from coordinate 37,876 downwards.
AGCGCGTGGAAGAGGAGTTGCGGGCGCTGTCGGTGACGGACTCGCTGACCGGGATTCACAACCGCCGCTACTTCCAGGAACGCCTGACCACTGAAATGGACCGGGTCGAGCGCGGTGGCGGTGAATTGTCGGTCATCATGCTCGATATCGACCACTTCAAGCGCATCAATGACCAGCATGGTCACGCGGTGGGCGACCGGGTGCTGCAGGCGGTGTGCGAGCGCATCGGTGATCGGCTGCGGCGCACTGATGTGTTCTGCCGTCTGGGTGGCGAAGAGTTCATGGTGCTGTGCCCGGACATCAGCGGCGAACACGCACACGTGCTGGCGCTGCAACTGTGGCAGGCGTTGCGCATGTCGCCGATCGATGGCGTAGGGACAGTGACCGCAAGCTTCGGGATTGCCAGCTGGCGAGCCGGTGAGGGCGCGGATGCGCTGTTATTGCGGGCGGATTCGGGGGTGTATGCGGCGAAGCAGGCGGGGCGGGATCGGGTCGAGGCGGAGATGAGTTAGGGTGGTTTTGGAAAGATCGCAGCCTCGTTTCACTCGACAGCTCCTACAGGTTGGTATGCACATAACCTGTGCACATAACCCTGTAGGAGCTGTCGAGTGAAACGAGGCTGCGATCTCTTGATCCTGATCTTGATCGATTACAAAACCGAAGCAGTCTGAGGCAGTTTCGGCTGGCGATACAGGTCCAGCAGCACCTGGTCCAGCACCGACGACGCACCAAACGGCGCTTTATCGTTGAGGATCGCCACCACCGCCCAGGTATTGCCGTTGACGTCGCGGCTGAAGCCGGAAATCGCCCGCACGGTGTTCAGGGTGCCGGTCTTGACGTGGGCTTCGCCGCGCATCGCCGTGGTCTTCAGGCGTTTGCGCATGGTGCCATCGGTACCGGCAATCGGCATCGAACTGATGAACTCGGCGGCATACGGGCTGCGCCATGCGGCCTGCAGCATCGCGGCCATTTCACGGGCACTCACGCGCTCGGCGCGAGACAGGCCGGAGCCGTTCTCCATGACCAGGTGCGGCGCGGTAATGCCTTTTTTCGCCAGCCATTGACGCACCACTCGCTGGGCCGCCTTGGCGTCATCGCCGTCGGCGTCGGTGCGATAGCGTTGACCGAGGCTCAGGAACAGCTGCTGGGCCATGGTGTTGTTACTGTACTTGTTGATGTCGCGGATGATTTCCGCCAGGTCCGGCGAGTAGGCCCGGGCCAGCAACTTGGCGCCGCTTGGCGTTGGGGCCAGCACGTCCTTGCCCTGGATGCTGCCGCCCAGTTCCTTCCAGATCGCCCGCACGGCGCCAGCGGTGTAGGTCGCGTGGTCAAGCAGCGACAGGTAGGTCTGCGAGCTGCAGCCTTCACCCAGCTGGCCGCCAACCGTCACGGTCACGCTGCCATCGGGCTGGGTTACCGGGTTGTAACGCACGCCACCGGTGCATTGTTTGGAATTGATGGCCTTGACCTGGTTTTCGATGCGAATCGACGCAATGGGCGGCTCGACCGACACCAGCACCCGGCCATTATCGTTGCGCGCGACAAAGCGCAGCGCCTTGAGGTTGACCAGCAGCGAATCCGGTTTGACCAGGAACGGCTTGTTGTTGTCATTGCCGTCGTCGTTGAACTCGGGCAACTGCGGCTGGGTGAAGAAGTTGCGGTCCAGCACCAGGTCGCCGGTGATCTGGGTCACGCCATTGGCGCGCAGGTCACGCATCAGCAGCCAGAGTTTTTCCATGTTCAGCTTCGGGTCGCCGCCACCCTTGAGGTAGAGGTTGCCATTGAGGATGCCGCCGCTGAGGGTGCCATCGGTGTAGAACTCGGTTTTCCACTGGTGATTCGGGCCGAGCATTTCCAGGGCCGCGTAGGTGGTGACCAGTTTCATGGTCGAGGCCGGGTTGACCGAGACGTCGGCGTTGAAGATGGTCGGCGTGCCCGGGCCATTGAGCGGGATCAGCACCAGGGACAGGGCGTTGTCCTGCAGCTTGCTGGCCTTGAGGGCTTTTTCGACGTTGGGGGTCAGGGCGGTGTTGATGGGGGCTGCGTTGACGGGAAAGGCCAATGGAAGAAGCAAGCCGGCCAGCAACAATGGACGCAAAGATTTGATCATGTGAAATAGAACCCTGCGGTCGAGGGGGAAAAAAGACGAGGGCATGAAGATAAATTCCCTCAGTGGTCATGAAAGTGTCGGCATTATGCCCCAAGGTTTATCCGCTTGTGCCGTGAGCGGGGCACCTAATCCGCTATTTTTTTACCAGCGGTAGGCCGCGCTTCCCATAGAGACGGGCAATCGGCGGCTTAAACTGCTAAAGTGCCGCCCGTTATTACTTATGAGGATTGTTCCAATGGCGACTAACCGTTCCCAGCGTCTGCGCAAAAAATTGTGCGTCGATGAATTTCAAGAGCTGGGTTTCGAGCTGAACCTGGATTTCAAAGAAGATTTGGCTGATGAAGCCATTGATGCTTTCCTCGACGCGTTCCTGAAAGAAGCCATGGAAGCCAACGGCCTGGGTTATGTTGGCGGCGACGACTTCGGTCTGGTATGCCTGCAGAAGCGTGGCTCGGTGTCTGAAGAGCAACGTGCAGCCGTTGAAGCCTGGCTTAAGGGCCGCAGCGAACTGACCGAAGCGACTGTCAGCCCGCTGATCGACGTCTGGTACCCGGAAAAGCCGATCAATCCGGTAGCTTGATGTCATGAAAAACGGCGACCCAAGGGTCGCCGTTTTTTTATGCGAAGATCTTTAGCATTTCAGGCTTTACGCCAATTCAAGATCACCAGCGTCAACACCCCCGCCACAATCCCCCAAAACGCCGAGCCAATGGAAAACAGTGTCAGCCCCGACGCCGTGACCATGAAGGTGATCAGCGCCGCTTCGCGCTCCTTGACCTCGGTCATGGCAATGCTCAAGCCATTGATGATCGACCCGAACAACGCCAGCGCAGCAATCGACAGCACCAGCTCCTTGGGCAATGCTGCAAACAGTGCCGCCAGCGTGGCGCCGAATACCCCGGCAATGCCGTAGAAAATCCCGCACCACACCGCCGCCGTGTAACGCTTGTTGCGATCTTCATGGGCGTGGGGCCCGGTGCAGATGGCCGCGCTGATGGCCGCCAGGTTGATGCCGTGGGAGCCGAAGGGCGCCAGCAGCAACGAGGCGATGCCCGTGGTGGTGATCAGCGGCGAAGCCGGCACGTTGTAGCCGTCGGCGCGCAACACGGCGATACCTGGCATGTTCTGCGAGGTCATCGCCACCACGAACAGCGGGATGCCGATGCTGATGGTGGCGGCCAGGGAAAAGTGCGGGGTGGTCCAGACCGGCGTGGCAATTTCCAGGTGAAAGGCGCTGAAATCCAGCAGCCCCATGAATCCCGAGAGTGCGGTGCCGATCAGCAGAGCGGCCAACACCGCGTAGCGGGGGGACAGGCGCTTGATCACCAGGTAGGTAAAGAACATCCCCAACACCAGCGCGGTGCGATGCTGCGCGGCGACGAAGATCTCACTGCCGATTTTGAACAGAATGCCCGCCAGCAGTGCGGCGGCCAGGGAGGCCGGGATCTTTTTCACCAGGCGTTCGAAGCTGCCAGTCAGGCCGCAGATGGTCACCAGGAGCGCGCAGGTGATGTAGGCGCCAATGGCTTCGCCGTAGCTGACACCGCCCAGGCTGGTGATCAGCAAGGCCGCGCCGGGGGTGGACCAGGCGATGGTGATCGGCGTGCGATAGCGCAGGGACAAGCCGATGGAGCACACCGCCATGCCGATCGAGATCGCCCAGATCCACGACGAAATCTGCCCGCTGCTCAGGCCCGCTGCCTGGCCAGCCTGGAACATCAGCACCAGGGAGCTGGTGTAGCCGGTCATCATGGCGATAAAGCCGGCGACGATGGCCGATGGCGAGGTATCGGCCAGTGGGCGAAGCTGCGTGTGCGTGGCGTCGTTCATGACGGGGTGTTCCTTATTGCGTACGAAATTATCCAAAGCCAAGCGACCCCCCGTACGGGGATCGCATTCCGGCTGCGGATTCTGCGATCAAGCCTAAACTCAAAAGTAACCAATCGTTGCAATACAGCGGCGCCAACAAACAGCCATACAGTCGTGTTGCCACCATCCATTGTGTACAATCGCGGTGTTTTTTACGCGATACTTGCCAGCGACCCACTGTGCCGTATTACAGTCACGGTCTATTCGCCGCAGTTCTCCCGACTCGAGTGCCCATGAACGAACAGTTGCAGCCCCTCAAGAAACAACCGCGAGCAGGCAAAGCCGGCCGCAGCGGAACCCAGGACGATATTGTCTACGCGCATATCTTCGAGGCGATCCTCGAACAGCGCCTGGCGCCCGGCACCAAGTTGAGCGAAGAAGCGCTGGGGGAAATTTTCGGGGTCAGTCGTACTATCATCCGTCGCGCGCTGTCGCGCCTGGCCCATGAAGGCGTGGTGCTGCTGCGCCCGAATCGCGGTGCCGTGGTCGCCAGCCCAAGTGTCGAGGAAGCTCGCCAGGTGTTCCTGGCGCGGCGTCTGGTCGAGCGCGCGATCACCGAGCTGGCGGTACAGCACGCCACGGCCGAGCAAATCGCCGAGTTGCGCCAGATGGTCAACGATGAGCGTGACAGTTTCTCCCGAGGTGATCGCGGTGCCGGTATTCGTTTGTCAGGCGAGTTCCACCTGAAGCTGGCCGAAGCGGCGAAGAATGCCCCGCTGATCAGCTTCCAGCGCAGCCTGGTGTCGCAGACCTCGCTGATCATTGCCCAGTACGAAAGCGGCAATCGCTCCCACTGTTCGTATGACGAACACACCCAGCTGATCGATGCCATCGAGGCGCGCAATGGCGAGCTGGCAGTGGATTTGATGATGCATCACATGGATCACATCGACAGCAAGCTCAATCTCGACGAGGAAAGTGCGTCGGATGATCTGCATGCGGTGTTCTCGCATTTGTTGCAGACCAAGAAGCCGGGGCGGCCTGCGGCGAAAATCTGATGTGTCGTGGTGCGCCTATCGCCAGCAGGCTGGCTCCCACAGGATTTAAGGTCGCACGCAAATCTTGTGAACCCACAAATACCTGTGGGAGCCAGGCTCCCACAGGGTTTGAGGTCGCATACAAATCCTGTGAACCCCACAAATACCTGTGGGAGCCAGCCTGCTGGCGATAGCGGCAGGACAGGCAATAAAAATCCCCCGGGCTGAAAAGCGCCGGGGGATTTTTTATGCATGCAATTTTTTACCGCTGATGCACCTGAGTCCCCGCCGCATAAGTCTGCAGCACCGTGCGGTCATCCCCCAGGGTCATCAGCACAAACAACGTCTCGGCAATGTTGTTGGCCTGTTTCAAGCGATAGCTCAGCAGCGGCGTGGCGTTGTAATCCAGCACCAGGAAGTCGGCGTCGGTGCCGGGCTTGAGCGTGCCGATCTTGTCTTCCAGGCGCAGCGCACGAGCGCCGCCCAGGGTGGCCAGGTACAGCGATTTGAACGGGCTCAGTCGCGCGCCTTGCAGCTGCATCACCTTGTAAGCCTCATTCAGCGTCTGCAACAGCGAGAAGCTGGTGCCGCCGCCGACGTCCGTGCCCAGGCCCACGTTCAACTTGTGCTTTTCCGCCATCGGCAGGTTGAACAGGCCGCTGCCCAGGAAGAAGTTCGACGTCGGGCAGAAGGCGATGGCCGAGCCGGTCTCAGCCAGCCGTGCGCACTCGTCGTCGCACAGGTGCACGCCATGAGCGAACACCGAACGCTCGCCCAGCAGTTGGTAATGGTCGTAGACGTCGAGGTAGCCCTTGCGCTCCGGGAACAGCTCCTTGACCCACTCGACTTCCTTGAGGTTTTCGCTGATGTGGGTCTGCATGTACAGGTCAGGGTATTCGCCGAGCAACTGGCCAGCGAGGGTCAGTTGCTCCGGGGTGCTGGTCGGTGCAAAGCGTGGCGTCACCGCGTAGTGCAGGCGACCCTTGCCGTGCCAGCGCTCGATCAGCGCCTTGCTCTCGACGTAGCTGGATTCGGCGGTGTCGGTCAGATAGTCCGGGGCATTGCGGTCCATCATCACTTTGCCGGCGATCATGCGCAGGTCCAGCTGCTCGGCGGCTTCGAAGAACGAGTTCACCGATTGCGGATGCACGCTGCCAAATACCAGGGCGGTGGTGGTGCCGTTGCGCAGCAGTTCCTTGATGAAAATGTCCGCGACTTCGTCGGCGTGGGCCTTGTCGGCGAACTGGCTTTCGCAGGGGAAGGTGTAGGTGTTAAGCCAGTCCAGCAACTGCTCGCCGTAGGCGCCGACCATGCCGGTTTGCGGGAAGTGGATGTGGGTGTCGATGAAACCTGGGGTGATCAGGGCGTCCTGATAATGGTTGATCTCGATGTCCGCCGGCAGGGTCGGCAGCAGGTCGCTGGCGTGGCCGAGGGCGCTGATCTGGCCGTTGTCCACCACCAGCAGGCCGTCTTCGAAATACTCATAAGAGGCTTCGATGCCAACTTCGGCGGGGTCGGCGATGCTGTGCAAAATGGCGGCGCGGTAGGCTTTGCGAGTCAAAGGCATGTGTATTTCTCAACTGGAGGCTTGGCTGCGACGTGAAGCGGGCAGCAGTTTGGCAATCGATGATCCGGCGCTGGCAGTCTGCTGGCCGAAACTGGCGTTGTACGTGGCGATGATTTCGCCGGCGATGGAGATGGCGATTTCCACAGGCAGTTTGCCTTTGACTTCGCCAATGCCCATCGGGCAGCGCATGCGTTGCAGCACGGCGCTGTCGAAGCCGCGGTCGCGCAGGCGGTGTTCGAATTTCACCCGTTTGGTCTTCGAACCGATCAGGCCGAAGTAGGTGAAATCGTTGCGCTTGAGCAAGGCGGCGGTGAGTTCGAGGTCGAGCTGGTGGTTGTGGGTCATGACGATGCAATAACTGCCAGCGGGCAGGTTATCGATTTCATCCACAGGCTCTTCGCTGACGATCTTGCGCACGCCGTGGGGGATCTGCTCGGGGAATTCCGATTCCCGCGAGTCGATCCAGCGCACCCGGCAGGGCAGGCTGGCAAGCAGCGGTACCAGCGCGCGGCCGACGTGGCCGGCACCGAACACGGCGATCTGAGCCTGCACCTGGCCCATCGGCTCGAACAGCAACACCGTGACGCCGCCGCAGCACTGGCCCAGGCTGGCGCCCAGGCTGAAGCGCTCCAGATGGGTGTCCTGCCGGCCGCTGGCGAGCATCTCGCGGGCAATCTGCATGGCCTTGTATTCCAGGTGCCCGCCACCGATGGTGTCGAAGGACTGGTTGGCGCTGATGACCATTTTCGAGCCGGCGTTACGCGGAGTCGAGCCGAGTTCTTCGATGATGGTGACCAGCACGCAGGGCTCACCCTGGTGTTGCAGGTCGGCGAGGGCGTCGATCCAGTTGTACATGTTTCACCTCAACATCTTTGGTGTCTGTTCGACCGTCATCGCTAGCAGGCTAGCTCCCACAGGTTTTTCTGGTGTTCACAGAATCTGGATTCAGTACAAAATCCTGTCTGAGCCAGCCTGCTGTCTAAATCGCTAGCAGGCTAGCTCCCACAGGTTTTTCTGGTGTTCACAAAATCTGGATTCAGTACAGAATCCTGTGGGAGCCAGCCTGCTGGCGATTAGCCGCGCCTCGGTTTAAAGCGAAGCCAACTCGGCCTCTGCTTCAACCGCTTTCGCCGCCTTCAACTGCCGCATCTGCTCACAGCCCCACAACACCCGCTCCGGGGTCGCCGGTGCGTCGATTTGCGGTTGATGCCTGTAGTCACCCAGGCTCGCTACGGCATCCTTTATCGCGCACCAGGCCGCAATGCCGAGCATGAACGGCGGCTCACCGACTGCCTTGGAATGGAACACCGTGTCTTCCGGGTTCTTGCGGTTTTCCACCAGCTTCACCCGCAGGTCCAGCGGCATGTCCGCCACCGCCGGGATCTTGTAGCTGGCCGGGCCGTTGGTCATCAGCTTGCCCTTGTTGTTCCACACCAGCTCCTCCATGGTCAGCCAGCCCATGCCCTGGATGAAACCACCCTCGACCTGGCCGATGTCGATGGCCGGGTTCAGCGAGGCGCCGACGTCGTGAAGGATGTCGGTGCGCAGCATCTTGTACTCGCCGGTCAGGGTGTCGATGATCACTTCGCAGCAGGCAGCGCCGAAGGCGAAGTAGTAGAACGGCCGACCCCGGGCCTGACTGCGGTCGTAGAAGATTTTCGGGGTCTTGTAGAACCCGGTGCTCGACAGCGATACCTGGGCGAAGTACGCCTGCTGGATCAAGGCTTCGAACGTCAGGATATGGTCGCGTACCCGCACGTGGCCGTTGTGAAATTCCACGTCCTCTTCGCTGACCTTGTACTGGCGCGCGGCGAATTCCACCAGGCGTTTCTTGATGATTTCGGCAGCGTTCTGCGCGGCCTTGCCGTTCAGGTCAGCACCACTGGAAGCCGCGGTCGGCGAAGTGTTCGGGACTTTATCGGTGTTGGTCGCGGTGATCTGCACCCGGTCCATTTCCACTTGGAACACTTCGGCCACCACCTGCGCCACCTTGGTGTTCAAACCCTGGCCCATTTCAGTACCGCCATGGTTCAGGTGGATGCTGCCATCGGTGTAGATGTGGATCAGCGCACCGGCCTGGTTGAGGAAGCTGGCGGTGAAGGAAATGCCGAATTTCACCGGGGTCAGCGCCAGGCCTTTTTTCAGTATCGGGCTGTTGGCGTTGTAGCGCCGGATCGCTTCACGGCGTTCGGCGTACTGACTGCTTTCTTCCAGTTCGGCGGTCATTTCCTCGAGCATGTTGTGCTCGACGGTCTGGTAGTAGTGAGTGACGTTACGCTCGGTCTTGCCGTAGTAGTTGGCCTTGCGCACCGCCAGCGGGTCGAGGCCCAGGTGCCGGGCAATGGAATCCATCACTTCTTCGATCGCGACCATCCCTTGCGGGCCGCCGAAACCACGGTAAGCGGTGTTGGAGGCGGTGTTGGTCTTGCAGCGATGACCGTTGATGGTCGCATCGCCCAGGTAATACGAGTTGTCGGCATGGAACATCGCCCGGTCGACAATCGAGGCCGAAAGGTCCGGCGAGCAGCCGCAGTTGCCGGCCAGTTCCAGGGCGATGCCATGCAGGCGCCCGGTGCTATCGAAGCCCACGTCGTATTCGACATAAAACGGGTGACGCTTGCCGGTCATCAGCATGTCTTCGACCCGCGGCAGGCGCATCTTGGTCGGCTGGCCGGTCAGGTGGGCGACCACCGCGCACAGGCACGCAGGGCTCGCCGCCTGGGTTTCCTTGCCACCAAAGCCGCCGCCCATCCGGCGCATGTCGACCACGATCTTGTTCATCGACACGTCCAGCACCTCAGCCACCAGTTTCTGCACTTCGGTGGGGTTCTGGGTCGAGCAGTAGACGATCATCCCGCCGTCTTCGGTCGGCATCACCGAGGAGATCTGGGTTTCGAGGTAAAAGTGCTCCTGGCCGCCGATGTGCAGCGTGCCCTGGATGCGATGTTCGGCGCTGGCCAGCGCAGTGGTTGAATCGCCGCGTTGATGGGTGTGACTGTCGAGTACAAAGTGGCGCTTGCGCAGGGCCTCGACCACGTCCAGCACCGGCTCGAGGTCTTCGTATTCGATGATCGCCGCCATGGCCGCCTTGCGCGCGGTTTCCAGGTCCCGGGCCGCCACGGCGAGCACCGGTTGGCCGACGAACTGCACGTCATCGATGGCCAGCAAGGGATCACCCGGCAGCAACGGGCCGATGTCTTTGAGCCCCGGCACGTCTTCGTGGGTGATGGCGATGCGCACGCCTTCGAAGGCATAGCAGGGGCGGGTATCAATGCTGATGATTTTCGCGTGGGCACGGTCCGACAGCCGCGCATAGAGGTGCAGCTGGTTGGGAAACTCCAGGCGGTCGTCGATGTACTGCGCTTCACCGGACACATGCTTGGCGGCGCTGTCGTGCTTGACGCTGCGGCCGACGCCGGTGGTCAGGTCCTTGGCGAACAGTTCAGCCAGTTCGGCTTGGGTCTTCTCTACAGCGTGATGATTAGACATAAGCGGTCACCCGAGTCTCGATGTGCGGTGTTTGCAGTTCGATAAAGTATTTGCGCAGCAGGTTTTGCGCGCTGAGCAGGCGGTATTCCTTGCTGGCGCGGAAGTCTGAGAGCGGGGTGAAATCCTGTGCCAGGGCCGCGCAGGCGCGTTCCACCGTGGCGTGGTTGAACGGCGCGCCGAGCAACACGGTTTCGCAGTGACTGGCCCGTTTCGGAATCGCCGCCATGCCACCGAATGCCACGCGGGCATCGGCGATCACACCGTTTTCAATGCGCAGGTTGAACGCGGCGCAGACGGCGGAAATATCATCGTCCAGGCGCTTGGAAACCTTGTAGGCGCGGAACAGCTGTTCAGCGCTGGCACGCGGGATGATGATCTTCTCGATGAACTCGCTTTCCTGCCGCGCAGTCACGCGGTAGTCGATGAAATAATCTTCCAGGGCCAGGGTGCGGCGGGTTTCGCCCTTGCACAGGACGATCTGCGCGCCCAAAGCGATCAGCAGCGGCGGCGAGTCGCCAATCGGCGAAGCATTACCAATGTTGCCGCCCAGCGTGCCCTGGTTGCGGATCTGCAATGAAGCGAAGCGTTGCAGCAATTCACCGAAGTCCGGGTACTCGGCCTTCAAGGCTTCGTAGCAGTCCGACAGGGCGGTGGCGGCGCCGATTTCCAGGCGATCGTCGAAGCGTTCGATGCGCTTCATCTCCGCGACGTTGCCGACGTAGATCATCACCGGCAGGGTGCGGTGGAATTGTGTCACTTCCAGCGCCAGGTCAGTGCCGCCAGCCAGCAGTCGGGCCTGTGGATAAGCATCATAGAGGTCGGCCAGGTCGGCCACGGTCAGCGGTACCAGGCAGCGTTTGTCGCCGCTGTTGAGTTCGCCGATATCGGTCGGCGCGATGGCTTTCAGGCGGGTAATGGTCTCGGCTTCGCGGGCATCGAACTGGTCCGCGGGCTTGCCGCAGCAGGACTGCTCGGCGGCCTCCAGGATCGGCCGATAGCCGGTGCAGCGGCAGAGGTTGCCGGCCAGCGCTTCGTGGGCCTTGTGCGAGTCGGGTTGATCGCTGTTCTTCTGCAGGGCAAACAACGACATCACGAAGCCCGGGGTACAGAAGCCGCACTGCGAACCATGGCATTCGACCATGGCCTTCTGCACGCTGTGCAGCTCGCCCTGATGCTTGAGGTCTTCGACGCTGATCAACTGCTTGCCGTGCAGGGACGAGACGAACGTCAGGCACGAGTTGAGGCTGCGGTAACGAATGTGCTCGCGGCCAGCGTCGTCCGTCTTCAGTTCGCCGACCACCACGGTGCAGGCGCCGCAGTCACCGCTGGCGCAGCCTTCTTTGGTGCCGGGTTTGCCCACATGGTCGCGCAGATAATTGAGCACGGTCAGGTTCGGGTCCAGGGCGTGCTCACTACGGAGTTCCTGGTTTAGTAAAAACTGGATCACGGAAGGCCTCGCAGACTCATTATTGTTGTTAACCGCTTTGCACCGAATTTATCAGGTCTGACTTTTCGGTCAATGATTTTCTGACTTAAAGGTCAGGAAATAACAATTTGGCGATCAACAACGCGTTCCATCAGTATTGACCCTTGCGGGGCGCCTGGTTTGTTTCGGGATTTTTGTTTGGTTTTTTTTTAACGATCCTGCGTGAATCGTGCCAAAAACCGCCGGGTGGGCACTCCGCCATGACCCCTCATGTGCGCTACACTGCGCCGCCTGTGCAGATCGAAAGAGTTTGAAGGACAATCATGACGTTCAAGGCGCCGGACAGCCTCGCCGAGCAAATTGCTCACCACCTCGCCGAACGCATCATTCGCGGTGAAATGAAGCCCGGGGAGCGGATCCAGGAACAGAAGGTCACCCTGGCCCTCAATGTCAGTCGCGGGTCAGTCCGCGAGGCGCTGCTGATCCTCGAGCGCCGCCACCTGATCGCGATCCTGCCGCGGCGGGGCGCGCACGTCACCGAATTGACCGCGCACAAGGTGCAGAGCCTGTGCACGCTGATGTGCGAGCTGTACATCCTGCTCGGCAATGCCGTGGCAACCGGCTGGCAGGTCCAGGCGGACATGGCGCCGTTCGTGCAGATCCAGCAGCGCCTGGCCGACAGTTACGAGCGCCAGGACATCCGCACCTTCGTCGATGACAGTTTTAACGTCATGCGCGCGGCGTATCCCTTCGCCAACAACCCGTACCTGCAGGAAACCGTCGAGAACCTGCAACCGGCCATGAGCCGCGCCTATTTCCTTGCCCTGGACCAACGCAAAGCGTCGATGAGCGAGTTCCTGGAACTGTTCGAACGCCTGCTCGCTGCGGTACTGGCCCGGGACTTCCCGCTGATCCGCACGGTGCTGACGGCCTATGCCCAGCGCAGCAGCGATCTGGTGGTTTCCGCCCTGACGGACGCTTAAGCGTGCGGCTCAAGTGCATCAAGCTGGCGGGGTTCAAATCCTTCGTCGACCCGACCACCGTCAACTTCCCGAGCAACATGGCGGCCGTGGTCGGGCCCAACGGTTGCGGCAAGTCGAACATCATCGACGCCGTACGCTGGGTGATGGGCGAGAGCTCGGCCAAGAATTTGCGCGGCGAGTCGATGACCGACGTCATCTTCAATGGCTCCACCAGCCGCAAACCGGTCAGCCAGGCCAGCATCGAACTGGTATTCGACAACTCCGATGGCACCTTGCTGGGCGAGTACGCCGCCTATGCGGAAATATCCATTCGCCGCAAAGTCACCCGCGACAGCCAGACCACCTACTACCTCAACGGCACCAAGTGCCGGCGTCGCGACATCACCGACATCTTCCTCGGTACCGGCCTGGGGCCGCGCAGCTACTCGATCATCGAGCAGGGGATGATCTCCAAGCTGATCGAGTCCAAGCCCGAGGACCTGCGCAACTTTATTGAAGAAGCCGCGGGCATCTCCAAGTACAAGGAGCGCCGGCGCGAGACCGAAAACCGCATCCGTCGCACCCACGAAAACCTCGAGCGCCTGACCGACCTGCGCGAAGAGCTCACACGTCAACTTGAGCGCCTGCACCGCCAGGCCGAGTCGGCCAAGAAGTACCAGGAACTCAAGGGCGAGGAGCGTCAGCTCAAGGCGCAATTGTCGGCCCTGCGCTGGCAGGCGTTAAATGACCAGGTGGGGCAGCGCGAAGCCATTATCGGCACCCAGGAAATCACCTTCGAGGCGCTGGTCGCCGAGCAGCGCAATGCCGATGCGAGCATTGAACGCTTGCGTGACGGGCACCACGACCTGTCCGAACGCTTCAACCTGGTGCAGGGACGCTTCTATTCCGTCGGCGGCGACATCGCCCGCGTCGAGCAGAGCATCCAGCACGGCCAGCAGCGACTGCGCCAGTTGCAGGACGATCTCAAAGAAGCCGAACGCGCACGCCTGGAGACTGAATCGCACCTGGGGCACGACCGCACGCTGCTGCTGACCCTCGGCGAAGAGCTGGACATGCTTACCCCGGAACAGGAAGTCACCAGCGCGGCCGCCGAAGAGGCCGCCGCAGCCCTGGAAGAATCCGAAACCACCATGCATGGCTGGCAGGAGCAGTGGGACACGTTCAACCTGACCGCTGCCGAGCCGCGGCGCCAGGCCGAAGTGCAACAGTCGCGCATCCAGCAGCTGGAAACCAGCATGGAGCGCCTGGCCGACCGGCAGAAGCGCCTGGGTGAAGAGCGCGCGTTGCTTTCAGCCGACCCGGAAGACGCCGCGATCATGGAGCTCAGCGAACAGCTGGCGGCCAGCGAGGCGACCCTGGAAGACTTGCAGGCCAGCGAAGAAGCCCAGGTCGAACGCCTGGAGCAGTTGCGCCAGGAGCTGCAGCAGGCGCTGTCGGCGCAGCAGCAGGCCCAGGGTGATCTACAGCGGCTCAACGGTCGGCTGGCGTCCCTGGAAGCCCTGCAGCAGGCCGCGCTCGATCCGGGTACCGGCACCGCCGAATGGTTACGTGAACAGCACCTGGCCGACCGCCCGCGCCTGGCCGAAGGCCTCAAGGTTGAAGCAGGCTGGGAGCTGGCGGTAGAGACCGTACTGGGTGCCGACCTGCAAGCCGTGCTGGTGGATGATTTCAGCGACTACGATCTGGCCGGTTTCGCCCAAGGCGACCTGCGCCTGCTGAGCCCGGCCAGCGATGGCCTGCGCGTACCCGGCAGCCTGCTGGACAAGGTCGAGGCGCAAATAGACCTGGCACCCTGGCTGGGGCAGGTCAAGCCGGTCGACAGCCTCGAACAGGCCCTGGCACTGCGCGGTCAGTTGAGCGCCGGCGAAAGCCTGATCAGTCGCGATGGTTATTGGGTCGGCCGGCATTTCCTGCGTGTGCGCCGGGCCAGCGAAGCCGAAAGCGGTGTGCTGGCGCGGGGCCAGGAAATCCAGAACCTTGGCCTTGAGCGCGAAGAGCGCGAAGCCACGGTCGAGACCCTGGAAACCCAGCTGCAGAATCTGCGGGCGCAACAGCGGCAGCAGGAAAACGGCCGCGAACATTTGCGTCGCCTGCTGCAAGACGAAGCGCGCCAGCAAGGCGAATTAAAAGCCCAGTTGTCCGCCGGCAAAGCCAAGGCCGAGCAGCTGTCATTGCGCCGCACCCGGCTCGACGAAGAACTCACCGAGCTTGCCGAACAGCGCGCCCTGGAACACGAAAACATCGGCGAGGCGCGCCTGCAATTGCAGGAAGCCCTCGACAGCATGGCGCTCGATACCGAGCAGCGCGAGTTACTGCTGGCGCAACGGGACAGCCTGCGCGAGCGCCTCGATCGAGTGCGCCAGGAAGCCCGCCAGCACAAGGACCACGCGCACCAGCTGGCCGTGCGCCTCGGCTCGCTCAAGGCGCAGCACGACTCCACGCGCCAGGCCCTGGAGCGCCTGGAGATGCAGTCCGAGCGCCTGACCGAGAAGCGCGAGCAACTGAGCCTCAATCTGGAGGAGGGCGAGGCACCGCTGGAAGAGCTGCGCCTCAAGCTCGAAGAACTGCTCGACAAGCGCATGACCGTCGACGAAGAACTCAAGACCGCGCAGATCGCCCTGGAAGATGCCGACCGCGAACTGCGCGACGCGGAAAAACGCCGCAGCCAGGCCGAGCAGCAGTCGCAGCTGATTCGCAGCCAGCTGGAAACCCAGCGCATGGAATGGCAGGCCCTGACCGTGCGCCGCACCTCCTTGCAGGACCAACTGCTGGAGGACGGCTACGACCTGCACGGCGTGCTCGCCACCCTCACGGCCGAGGCCAGCGAGAAGGACGCCGAGGAAGAACTCGAGCGCATTGCCGCGCGCATTCAACGCCTTGGCGCGATCAACCTCGCAGCCATCGACGAGTACACCCAACAGTCCGAGCGCAAACGTTATCTGGATGCGCAGAACGACGATTTGGTGGAAGCGCTGGACACCCTCGAAAACGTCATTCGCAAGATCGACAAGGAAACCCGTAACCGCTTCAAAGATACCTTTGATCAGATCAATGGCGGATTACAGGCACTTTTCCCAAAAGTTTTCGGTGGAGGGCGCGCCTATTTGGAACTGACGGGCGAAGATCTACTCGATACAGGGGTGACGATCATGGCGCAGCCGCCCGGAAAGAAGAACAGCACCATCCATTTGCTCTCCGGCGGTGAAAAAGCCCTGACTGCACTGGCCCTGGTTTTTGCGATCTTCAAGTTGAATCCGGCGCCGTTCTGCATGCTTGATGAGGTCGACGCTCCACTGGATGACGCTAACGTTGGACGCTACGCCCGACTGGTCAAGGAAATGTCGCAGACGGTGCAGTTCATCTACATCACCCACAACAAGATCGCCATGGAAATGGCCGATCAACTGATGGGGGTGACGATGCACGAGCCGGGCTGCTCCAGGCTGGTGGCAGTGGATGTCGAGGAAGCGATGGCGATGGTGGATGCCTGAGGCGAACTTCCAGAAAGGGGATTGCAGGTGCGAATGACGTGTTCGAGGGGCTTGAGTTACAGCTAATTCGACATATTCGCACTGGGCGGGAAGACAGACGGTGTAAAGTTGCCTTTGGTCGTGCTAGTTTAATATCAATTTTTCGTATACGTGGGCAAAACGCCTGTCAGAACATAGAGTTGGCGCCACGTTTTAAAGCGGTTTGCGAGTTGTAAACCCCTTATTTTTCAGCATTTTTTATAGAGGCACGGGATTACATGGAAATCGGTCTGCGCGAGTGGCTGATCGTCATCGGCATCATTGTCATTGCCGGTATTCTTTTTGATGGCTGGCGCCGTATGCGCGGCGGCAAGGGAAAACTGAAATTCCGTCTTGACCGAAATTTATCCAATCTGCCGGACGAGGACACCAGCGCCGAGCTGTTGGGCCCGCCCCGCGTCCTGGACACCCATAAGGAACCGCAGCTGGACGAGCATGATCTGCCGTCGGTGAGCATGCCGGCCCGTGACGCCCGTGAATCGGGTGCCAAGCGTGGCAAGCGTGGCCACGGCGAGCCGTCCCAGGGCGACCTGAACCTCAACCTCGACCTGGACGGCGGCCCGAGCTTCAGCAGCCGTGACGACGATTTCCCGGACGACACCAAGCCGGCGCACTCCAGCAGCGAGCGCGATCAGCCGCAAGCCGAGGAAGTGCTGGTGATCAGCGTGATCTGCCGTGACGCGGCCGGTTTCAAAGGCCCGGCGCTGCTGCAGAACATTCTTGAAAGCGGTCTGCGCTTCGGCGAAATGGATATCTTCCACCGCCACGAAAGCATGGCTGGCAACGGTGAAGTGCTGTTCTCCATGGCCAACGCCGTGAAGCCGGGGGTGTTTGACCTGGACGATATCGACCACTTCAGCACGCCGGCAGTGAGCTTCTTCCTCGGCCTGCCAGGCCCGCGTCATCCGAAGCAGGCCTTCGAAGTGATGGTGGCGGCGGCGCGCAAGCTGTCCCAGGAATTGAACGGCGAATTGAAAGACGACCAGCGCAGTGTGCTGACCGCCCAGACGATCGAGCATTACCGTCAGCGCATCGTGGAATTTGAACGTCGTGCGCTGACTCAGAAACGATAGAGGCAAAAGATCGCAGCCTCGTTTTACTCGACAGCTCCTACGCAGATCGCATGTTTCCCGTAGGAGCTGTCGAGTAAAACGAGGCTGCGATCCTTTGATCCAGATAAGATTGAGCAGCCTAGGCTGCTCTTTTGCTTTATGAGAGAACACCCATGACCGCCGCCAAAACCCGCATTCTAGAGCTGCGTACCGAGCTCGATCAGCACAACTATCGCTACCACGTGATGGACGAGCCGAGCATTCCGGACGCGGAGTACGATCGCCTGTTCCACGAGCTCAAGGCCCTCGAAGCCGCGCATCCGGAGCTGGTCACCAGCGACTCGCCCACCCAGCGCGTTGGCAGTGCGGCATTGTCGGCGTTTACCCAGGTGCGTCATGAAGTGCCGATGCTCAGCCTCGGTAACGCCTTCGAAGAAACCGACATGCGCGAGTTTGATCGTCGGGTCACCGAAGGTCTGGATCTGCCGGTCGGTGATCTGCTGGGCGGCGGTGCGGCGGTCGAATACAGCTGTGAGCCGAAGCTCGACGGCCTGGCGGTCAGCCTGTTGTATCAGGATGGCGTACTGGTGCGCGGCGCGACGCGCGGCGACGGTACGACCGGTGAAGACATCAGCGTCAACGTGCGCACCGTGCGCAACATCCCGCTCAAGCTGCAAGGCAGCGGCTGGCCGGCGACCCTGGAAGTGCGTGGCGAAGTGTTCATGTCCAAAGCCGGCTTCGAGCGGCTCAACGCCACTCAGCTGGAAGTCGGCGGCAAAACCTTCGCCAACCCGCGCAATGCCGCCGCCGGCAGCTTGCGCCAGCTGGATTCGAAGATCACCGCCAACCGTCCGCTGGAATTCTGCTGTTATGGCATCGGCCAGGTCTCGGCCGATATCGCCGACACCCACATCGGCAACCTCAAGCAGCTGCAACAATGGGGCATGCCAATCAGCCGCGAGCTGAAGCTGGCCCACGGTATCGACGAATGCCTGGATTACTACCGCGACATCGGCGAACGTCGCAACAGCCTGGCTTACGAAATCGACGGCGTGGTGTTCAAGGTCAACAGCATCGCCTCCCAGCGCGAACTGGGCTTCCGTGCGCGCGAGCCGCGCTGGGCCATCGCGCACAAATTCCCGGCGATGGAAGAACTCACCGAATTGCTCGACGTCGAGTTCCAGGTCGGACGCACCGGCGCGGTCACCCCGGTGGCGCGCTTGAAACCGGTCAAGGTCGCGGGTGTCACCGTGGCCAATGCGACCTTGCACAACATGGACGAAGTCGCGCGACTGGGGCTGATGATCGGCGATACCGTGATCATCCGCCGCGCGGGCGATGTGATCCCGCAAGTGGTGCAAGTCGTCACCGAGCGCCGCCCCGAAAATGCCCGGGCGGTGCAGATTCCCGAGCAGTGCCCGGTGTGTGGCTCGCACGTCGAGCGCACCCAACTGGTCAAGCGCAGCAAGGGCCGCGAAACGGTCAGCGAGGGCGCGGTGTATCGCTGCGTCGGTCGCCTGGCCTGTGGCGCACAACTCAAGCAGGCGATCATCCACTTCGTCTCGCGCCGTGCCATGGACATCGAAGGCCTGGGCGACAAGAGCGTCGAGCAGTTGGTCGACGAAGGGCTGGTGAGCTCGCCAGCGGATCTGTATGCCCTCAAGTTCGAGGACATCGTCGACCTCGAAGGCTTTGCCGAGCTGTCGAGCAAAAAACTCCTCAGCGCCATCGAAGACAGCAAGAAACCGAGCCTGGCGCGCTTCATCTACGCCCTCGGGATTCCCGATGTCGGCGAAGAGACGGCCAAGGTCCTGGCGCGCTCCCTGGGTTCCCTGGAGCGCGTGCAGCAAGCCTTGCCGCAAGTGCTCACGTACTTGCCGGACGTCGGCCTGGAAGTGGCACACGAGATCCACAGCTTCTTCGAGGACGGGCACAACCGCCAGGTCATCGCCGAACTGCTCAAGCACGGCCTGGAGATTCAGGACCAGGGCGAACTGGGCGCCGAATTCTCCGCCAGCACCACCCTGGGCGGGTTCCTCGACAAGCTGCACATCCCCTCGGTCGGCCCGGGCGGCGCACAGAAGCTGGCAGACAAGTTCGGCTCTCTGGAAGCGGTGATGAATGCCGACTGGCTGGACATGCGCCAGGCCTTGCCGGAAAAGCAGGCGAACGCGGTGCGGGAGTTTTTCGCCATTGAAGACAATCGCCAGCGCGCGTTGAAGGCCGAGGCGCAGTTGACCGAGTTCGGCATGCACTGGCTGAGCGAGAAAAAAGTCGTCGAAGGCTTGCCGCTGGCCGGGCAAACCTGGGTCCTGACCGGTTCGCTGGAACTGATGAGCCGCGACGTGGCCAAGGACAAGCTGGAAAGCCTGGGCGCCAAGGTCGCAGGCTCGGTATCGGCCAAGACCCATTGCGTGGTGGCAGGACCGGGTGCCGGTTCGAAACTGGCCAAGGCCAACGAGCTGGGGCTCAAGGTGCTGGATGAAGAGGCGTTTGTCGGGTTCCTGAAAGACCACGGCGTACCGATCTGACAAACAGGGTCAAAAGATCGCAGCCTTCGGCAGCTCCTACAGGGCTCACACCACTCGTAGGAGCTGCCGAAGGCTCGGGCCGCGATCGGACGATCTTTTGATCCACCCAACAAAACTCTGGGAACGATATCCCAGCCCCAATGATCTAGTCTTGGCCAGCCCCAGGGAGAGATCGCCATGTACCGCTTCTTCGAACAGCTCAGTTCCCGCATCGCCGCACCTTTTATCAACGAGACGTCCCGCAACAGCAAGGTCTGGCAGTGCCGCTGCGGGCAGTCGCTGTTCTTCAGCAACAGCCAGTGCCTGGCCTGCTCCGCAATGCTGGGCTATCAGCCGGAAAAAAGCCGCCTGTCCTCCCTGCAACCCGGCCCGCAGCCCGACACCTGGCTGCTCGACGCCGAGCCCGAGGCAGGGCTGTTCCGCCGTTGCGCCAACCTCGACTCCCCAGCCGCCTGCAACTGGCTGCTGCCGGCCGATGACCACAACGCCCTGTGCATCGCCTGCAGCCTCAACCACACCATCCCTGACCTGACCCTTACCGAGAACCACGAACGCTGGCGCAAGGTCGAGACGGCCAAGCGCCGCCTGGTGGCGCAACTGGTCAGCCTGGGGTTGCAGGTGATTCCCAAGACAGTCGACGAAGAAACTGGTCTGGCATTCGATTTCATCGGCGTCGATCTCGAAGGGCAGGCGCCCACCACCGGGCACGCCAACGGCCTGATCACCCTGGACATCAAGGAAGCCGACGACGCCCATCGGGAAAAAATCCGGGTGCAGATGCACGAACCTTATCGCACGCTGCTCGGCCACTTCCGCCACGAGGTCGGTCATTACTACTGGGACCGCCTGATCGCCAACAGCCACTGGCTGGAGCCGTTTCGCCATCTGTTCGGCGACGATCGCGCCAGCTACGCCGAGGCGCTCGATCGCCATTACCAGCAGGGCGCCCCCCTGGACTGGCAGCAACACTGCGTCAGCGCCTACGCCACCATGCACCCCTGGGAAGACTGGGCCGAAACCTGGGCGCACTACCTGCACATGATGGATGCCGTGGACACCGCATTGGGGTTTGGCATGAGCGCCCGGGAGATGGATTTCGACTACCAGCCATTTCCGCTCGACACCCTTTACGACCCCCAGCATCCCGGTGGCCCGGCGTTCCTGTCCTTCGTCAACGCCTGGATCGAACTCGCCGGCATGCTCAACGAACTGTCACGCAGCATGGGCCAGCCGGATTTCTACCCCTTCGTCCTGCCACCAGCGGTGATCGCCAAGCTGCACTTCATCCACCTGGTGATCCAGGAGGAGGGTGGCAGGGCGGATGAGGTATTGGCGCAAGCATAATTCCGGCAGGCGCTGCCGAAGGCTCGGGCCGCGTTCGGACGATCTTTAAGGGGCCAACGCATGTCATTGACCGGCCTCATATTTTTTTATCCTGTCGAACGGTTGTAACTTCGTCTCAGATAGGTACAATGGCGCGGCTCGCCGACAGGTGAGTGTCGTTATGGTGACCCCATCGGTCCCCCCGCAACGATTACCCGTGAACCTGGTCAGATCCGGAAGGAAGCAGCCACAGCGGGAACATTGTGTGCCGGGGTGTGGCTGATGGGGTTACCACCTATCTCCAAGTCGTTGCGCCTGCAACGATGCTCCAGTCAAAAACCTCAAAATGCGCCAGCGTCCAGATCACCTCAGCGGTGAACTCTGACGGGCAAGCGTGCTTGCAGTGATTTTTGTGCGACCCGATACAGAGTTGCCTTGGGAGCATTGCATTCTGCAGCAACGCCAAACACCCCAGTCCGTGAATTCAGGCGTCAGGGTTGGATGAATTAGCTGTTGGCGTTTTTACCCCAAACAGGCGATCAGCTATCTGCCGACCCCGCTCAAGCCCTTCCTCCGTCAACCAAATAGACTTGTTCCTGTTTACCGGATCAGTGATTAAACCTTGTTGATGCAATTTGTTCATGATCTCGAAATCGAAACCTTTCCAGGTGTTACCATCGTTGAAACTGAAGGCTGCCAACAGGGCAAGCACAGCGTCTTCAACCAGTTTGTCGTCGTACTCCATGATTGCTGCTCCCCTCATATTCAATGAGTGTCTTCAATGAGCGTCGTCGCGCGGTGACTGGTGCTCCACAATCCGCTTCGACCTCCAAAAGATTAGTGCGGTTAGCAGGGCAACTCCAGCCAGCCAATATTGAACAGGCACTCAACGGCGCATCGCGCGCGCGACGCGTTTGCAGACTTGCTGAAGGATGAGTTCAAGCCGATCTGACAATATCGCGCCCTAGGGCTTGCCGATATACAGCCGAATGATGTCATCGATCTCCCCGGACATTTTCATCCGCAGCAAGGTGCGCAGGATGCGTTGCACTGGCACCTTGGGGTCATTACGTACATAACACCCCACCCGCTGCTCCTGAAGCACAGCAACACTTTGCAATTGTTGCTCGGGCAGCAAGCGCTGGTTGAACCAGTCCATCGTCCACTGGTTGCTCACCGCGTAGCGATAACGTCCCGCCAGCAGTTTTTCCAGTACCTGTTCCTGGTTGCGCGCGTCTTCGCGGTCCAGCTTGTCGGCGTCGAACAGCGGTTGCAGGGTCGGGTAGGTGTAGCCGCGCACCGTGCCGATCGACTGGCGCGGCAGGTGGGCCGGGTGGGCCGGGTCGGCGGAGGTCAGCGGGTCAGGGCGGCTCAGCAGCACATCGGGCTGAACCCACAGCGGAATGCTCCAGATGTAGTCGCCGGACTGATTGGGCAGCCAGGACTGCGCGGCATAACAGCGCACATCGATTTCGCCATGCTCCATGGCGCTCTGCACCCGCGCCCGGGGCAGTACGTGAAATTCCGCAGGCACGCCCACCTGGGTCGCCAGGCTGAGCATCACGTCATACAGGATGCCCTGTGTCGGGCGACCGCGCTCAAACTGCACCATCGGCATGGTCCAGCTGTCGGGCACCACGAAGCGCAACGGCGCGTCTGCAGCCGCGCCGGTCAAGCTCACGAACAACAATGCCCCCAAGGCCAACCGCATAAAAGCTCCGGTACGTCTGAAACCTGAGCCGTTGAAAGCCCCCGCTGTGCATCTTAGCCAGATTAGACGAGGCATCGGATGCAATTTTGGCCTTGCTCCGCTAGCATTAGCCGCTTGTGTTCCTTCGTGGCGACGGTTTTCGATGAGTTATCAGGTTCTTGCACGTAAATGGCGTCCGCGCTCGTTCCGCGAAATGGTCGGCCAGACCCATGTGCTCAAGGCTCTGATCAATGCCTTGGACAGCCAGCGGCTGCATCACGCCTACCTGTTCACCGGCACGCGCGGGGTCGGCAAGACCACCATCGCGCGGATCATTGCCAAGTGCCTGAACTGTGAAACGGGCATCACCTCCACGCCCTGCGGCGAGTGTTCGGTGTGCCGGGAGATCGATGAGGGGCGCTTCGTCGACCTGATCGAGATCGACGCCGCGAGCCGGACCAAGGTCGAGGACACCCGCGAACTGCTCGACAATGTGCAATACGCCCCGAGCCGTGGGCGCTTCAAGGTCTACCTGATCGACGAAGTGCACATGCTCTCCAGCCATTCCTTCAATGCGCTGCTCAAAACCCTCGAAGAACCGCCGCCCTACGTCAAGTTCATCCTGGCCACCACTGATCCGCAGAAACTCCCTGCAACGATTCTTTCGCGGTGCCTGCAGTTCTCCCTGAAGAACATGACCCCCGAGCGCGTGGTCGAGCACCTGACCCATGTACTGGGTGTCGAGAACGTGCCGTTCGAAGACGATGCCCTGTGGTTGCTGGGTCGCGCCGCCGACGGGTCGATGCGCGATGCCATGAGCCTCACCGACCAGGCCATTGCCTTCGGTGAGGGCAAGGTGATGGCCGCCGACGTGCGAGCGATGCTCGGCACACTCGATCACGGCCAGGTCTACGACGTGCTGCATGCGCTGATCGAAGGCGATGCCAGGGCGCTGCTCGAAGGCGTGCGTCACCTGGCGGAGCAAGGCCCGGACTGGAATGGCGTGCTCTCGGAAATTCTCAACGTATTGCACCGTGTCGCCATCGCCCAGGCGCTGCCTGAGGGTGTCGACAATGGCCATGGCGACCGCGATCGGGTGCTGGCCCTGGCCCAGGCGCTGCCGGCCGAAGACGTGCAGTTCTATTACCAGATGGGTCTGATCGGGCGCCGTGACCTGCCGCTGGCACCGGACCCGCGAGGCGGGTTCGAAATGGTTCTGTTGCGCATGCTTGCGTTCAGGCCGGCCGATACGGCGGACGCCCCGAGGCAGCCGCTAAAGCCAGTGGGGATCAGCCAGGCCACAGTTGATTCCGCAAACTCAGTGGCTGCCGCGCCGGTTGTTGCGCCGGTAGTCGCTACGGCAGTTGCGCCTGTTGTTGCTGCACCCGTTGTTGCTCCAGCACCCGTTCCAGCGCCTGAGCCAGTTGCGCCGGTTGCGCCGCCAGAGCCAGTGGTGGAGGCGGTCGCCGTCGAGGAGGTGGTCGACCTGCCATGGAACGACCCGGTCGAGCCCGAGGCCGTGCTGCAGCCCGCCGTCGAGCCGATGCTCGAGACCGCTGGCGAGCAGCCCGAATTGCCACCGATGCCGCTGCCCATGCCAGACAGCGTGGTGCCGGATGCGCCGGAGTGGGCCGCCGCGCCTATTCCGGAGCCGTCCGTGGCAGAAGTCGATGCCGCCACCCCGGGCACTGACCTGGACGACGAGCCGCCGCTGGACGAGGATTACATCGAGCCGGACATCGACTCGGCCTACAGCTACCTGGATGAGCTGGCCAGCGAACACGCTGCCGAGCCTGCGCCCGAGCCAGAACCCGAGCCGGCCGCCATGCCCGCCACCGGCCTGGCCTTGCAATGGCTGGAGCTGTTCCCGAAACTGCCAATCTCCGGCATGACCGGGAGCATCGCTGCCAACTGCACGCTGATTTCCGTCGAAGGCGACAACTGGTTGATGCACCTGGACCCGGCCCACAGCGCCCTGTTCAACGCCACCCAGCAGCGTCGCCTCAACGACGCGCTGAACCAGTACCACGGGCGCACGCTGACCCTGAGCATGGAGCTGATCAAGCCCGAACAGGAAACCCCGGCGCAGGCCGCGTCCCGGCGTCGGGTGAACCGTCAGCGCGAGGCGGAGGAGTCGATCCATGGTGATCCGTTCATCCAGCAAATGATGCAGCAGTTCGGAGCGGTGATCCGTAACGATACTATTGAACCTGTCGAAGCCCTGGCCAGTCAGGGCTAATAACTGAAGGCGTTTGGCCACACGTGCCGGGCGCCGTTTTAATCCAAGTACTTTGAGGTGATTCCCATGATGAAAGGTGGCATGGCCGGCCTGATGAAGCAGGCACAGCAGATGCAAGAAAAAATGGCCAAGATGCAGGAAGAACTGGCCAACGCCGAAGTCACCGGTAAGGCCGGCGGCGATATGGTCACCGTGGTGATGACCGGTCGTCACGACGTCAAGCGCGTGAGCATCGACCCAAGCATGGTTGAAGGCCTGAGCGAAGATGATCGCGAGATGCTCGAAGCCGTATTCGCCGCCGCCGTCAACGACGCCGTGCGCAAGATCGAAGCCAACAGCCAGGACAAGATGTCCGGCATGACCGCTGGCATGCAATTGCCACCGGGTATGAAACTGCCATTCTGATTCGCCAAAGCGCGTCGGATGAGCTACAAAAAAATGCCAGGCGTTGAGCTTGGCATTTTTGTTTCTGCCGGTTGCTCATGCGCGACCGGCCCGCGAAGCAGTCAACTCGGTCTACCTGACGAAACATCGAACGCCCCACCACCAAAAAGGTCTGCTCCCTATACCCCCCATTTAACGATCAAGGAGAAGCTCACATGCCAGATGCATTGACCCTCAACCAACGTATCGTCCTGGCCTCTCGCCCTGTAGGCGCGCCGACCCCAGAGAATTTTCGCCTGGAGCGCGAGGCATTGCCCGACCTGGCCGACGGTCAGATCCTGCTGCAGACCCTCTACCTGTCGCTGGACCCCTACATGCGCGGGCGCATGAGTGACGCACCTTCCTACGCAGCTCCGGTCGAAATCGACGAGGTCATGACCGGTGGCGCTGTGAGTCGAGTGGTGCGTTCGCTTAATCCGAAATTCCAGGAAGGCGATCTGGTGGTCGGCGCAACGGGCTGGCAGAGCCATAGCATCAGCGACGGGCGCAACGTCATCCCGGTGCCCTCCGGCCTCCCAGGCCCGTCGATGGCCCTGGGCGTGCTCGGCATGCCGGGCATGACCGCCTACATGGGCTTGATGGACATTGGCCAGCCACAGGCCGGCGAAACCCTGGTGGTCGCTGCTGCATCGGGCGCAGTGGGCTCGGTGGTCGGCCAGGTTGCGAAGATCAAGGGCCTGCGGGTGGTGGGTGTGGCAGGCGGCGCAGACAAGTGCCGGTACGTGGTCGAGGAACTGGGTTTTGACGCCTGCATCGATCACAAGAGCCCGAGTTTCGCCGAGGATCTGGCATTGGCGTGCCCCCAAGGTGTGGACATCTACTACGAAAACGTCGGCGGCAAAGTCTTCGATGCGGTATTGCCGCTGCTCAACGCCAAGGCGCGCATCCCTCTGTGCGGCCTGATCGCCAGCTACAACGCCCACGAAGCACCGACTGGTCCCGATCGCCTGCCGCAACTGCAGCGCACCCTGCTGACCAAGCGCGTGCGCATCCAGGGCTTTATCGTGTTCGATGACTACGGTGATCGCCAACCGGAGTTCATCAGCGCCATGGCGCCGTGGGTGCGCGATGGCAAGGTGAAGTTCCGCGAGGACGTGGTCGACGGCCTGGAGAATGCCCCTGAAGCGTTCATCGGCCTGCTCGAAGGGCGCAACTTCGGCAAACTGGTGGTGCGGGTCGCTCAGGACTGAGCAATTGACGCTAAAGAGAGGCGCGGGTATAAACCGCGTCTCGTTGATTTGTCGGACGTTTGCCCATGAGCTTCAGCCCTTTGATTCGCCAACTGATCGATGCCCTGCGAACCTTGCCGGGTGTTGGCCAGAAAACCGCACAGCGCATGGCGTTGCAGTTGCTCGAGCGTGATCGCAGCGGTGGCTCGCGCCTGGCATCGGCGCTGAGCCAGGCCATGGAAGGCGTCGGTCACTGCCGGTTGTGCCGCACGCTGACC
This sequence comes from Pseudomonas sp. HY13-MNA-CIBAN-0226, assembly GCF_040310305.1. Classification (NCBI taxonomy): domain Bacteria; kingdom Pseudomonadati; phylum Pseudomonadota; class Gammaproteobacteria; order Pseudomonadales; family Pseudomonadaceae; genus Pseudomonas; species Pseudomonas sp. HY13-MNA-CIBAN-0226. The sequence goes on along the minus strand of NZ_JBEOPS010000030.1, from coordinate 11,199 downwards.
GAGGACGACCTGTGCCCGCAGTGCGCCGACACTCGCCGCGATGACACCTTGCTGTGCGTGGTGGAAGGCCCGATGGATGTCTACGCCGTAGAGCAGACCGGGTTTCGCGGGCGTTACTTCGTACTCAAGGGCCATCTGTCGCCCCTGGACGGCCTGGGGCCTGAGGCCATTGGCATTCCGCAACTGCTGGCACGGATCGAAGAGGCGGGCACCTTTACCGAGGTGATCCTGGCGACCAACCCGACGGTGGAAGGTGAAGCCACGGCGCACTACATCGCCCAGCTGCTCAACAACAAAGGCCTGATCGCGTCGCGCATCGCCCATGGCGTGCCCCTGGGTGGCGAGCTTGAGTTGGTGGATGGCGGGACGCTGGCGCATTCGTTCGCTGGGCGTAAGCCGATCGCTCTGTAACCTCCGTGATGACGCCATCGCGGGCAAGCTTTGCTCCCATACCGCACGGCACCGAATATCTCCCACACCGCAAACGGCGCCGAATATCTCCCACATCGCCCACGGCGCCGAATATCTGTAGGAGCGAGCTTGCTCGCGATGAACCCGAGGGCGCCGCGGGGTATCAGATTTCCCGCGTCTTCGTTAACGACCATCGCGAGCGAGCTCGCTCCTACATGTTTTGGTTGAAAACCAAGCAAGCGCTCGGTTAACTTCACTGGACCTTCAGTGGAGTTCGCCGATGCCTGCCTTCCAGGAATACTTCGATCCCAGCCACCAATTGGTCCGCGACAGCGTCAGACGATTTGTCGAGCGTGAAATCCTGCCGGACATCGACCAATGGGAAGAAGCCGAAAGCTTTCCCCGTGAGCTCTATCTGAAGGCAGGCCAGGCCGGGATTCTGGGCATCGGTTACCCCGAAGCTTTCGGCGGCTCACACGAAGGTGATCTGTTCGCCAAGGTCGCCGCCAGTGAAGAGCTGATGCGCTGCGGCTCCGGTGGGCTGGTTGCCGGTCTGGGTTCCCTGGACATCGGCCTGCCGCCGATTCTGAAATGGGCCAGGCCAGAAGTCCGCGATCGCGTTGTGCCCCAGGTGCTCAGCGGCGAGAAGATCAGCGCCCTGGCGGTGACCGAGCCGAGCGGCGGCTCGGACGTCGCCAACCTGCAAACCCGCGCCGTCCGCGAGGGCGATGTCTATCGGGTCAACGGCAGCAAAACCTACATCACCAGTGGCATTCGCGCAGACTTCTACACCGTCGCCGTGCGCACCGGTGACCCCGGCTTCGGCGGCGTCAGCCTGCTGCTGATCGAGAAAGGTACCCCCGGTTTTACCGTCGGCCGCCAGTTGAAGAAAATGGGCTGGTGGGCGTCGGACACCGCTGAACTGTTCTTCGATGATTGCCGCGTACCTGCAGGCAATCTGATCGGCGGCGAAAACATGGGGTTCGCCTGCATCATGGGTAACTTCCAGAGCGAGCGCCTGGCCCTGGCCTTGATGGCCAACATGACCGCCCAGCTGGCGTTGGAGGAAAGCCTGAAATGGGCACGTCAGCGCGAGGCGTTCGGCAAGCCCATCGGCAAGTTCCAGGTGCTCAAGCACCGCCTGGCCGAGATGGCCACTGCACTGGAAGTCTCCCGGGAGTTCACTTATCGCCAGGCGGCGAAAATGGCGGCGGGGCAGAGTGTGATCAAGGAAATTTCCATGGCGAAGAATTTTGCCACGGATACGGCAGATCGTATTACGACCGACGCGGTGCAGATTCTCGGCGGGCTGGGGTATATGCGGGAGAGTTTGGTGGAGCGGCTGTATCGGGATAACCGGATCCTCTCGATCGGCGGGGGGACTCGGGAGGTGATGAACGAGATTATCAGCAAGCAGATGGGGCTTTGAGGTTGGCGGTATGGCGACTGACGCCATCGCTGGCAAGCCAGCTCCCACAAAGGTGCGCGCCGTATACAAATCTTGTGCAGGTCAAAGAACCCTGTGAGAGCAAATGGGGATCTGACGCTTGCGGTATGGCGACTGACGCCATCGCTGGCAGGCCAGCTCCCACAAAGATCCTCGCCGTACACAAATCATGTGCATGACAAAGAACCCTGTGGGAGCTGGCAGGCCAGCTCCCACCAAGATCCTCTCCGTACACAAATCATGTGCATGACAGAGAACCCTGTGGGAGCGGGCTTGCCCGCGATGGCGTCGGAACGGGCGACTTACTTATCAGTCAACGCAAACTGCGTCAGGCAAAAAGTCGGTATCCCCATATCTTCCAGCTTCTGCGACCCACCCAGCTCCGGCAAATCAATAATCGCCGCCGCTTCATGCACCCGCGCGCCCATGCGCCGGATCAGGTTGGCCGCTGCAATCAACGTCCCGCCAGTGGCAATCAGGTCATCGAACATCACCACCGAGTCACCCTCGCACAGGCTGTCGGCATGCACTTCCAGGAAGGCCTCACCATATTCGGTGGCATAACCCTCGGCCAGCACATCAGCCGGCAACTTGCCTTGCTTGCGAAACAGCACCAACGGCTTGTTCAACTGATAGGCCAACACCGAGCCGATCAGGAAGCCGCGAGCGTCCATCGCACCGATGTGCGTGAAGTCGGCTTCGACATAACGGTGGGCAAAGCTGTCCATCACCAGGCGCAGGGCCGTGGGCGATTGGAACAACGGGGTGATGTCGCGAAAGATCACGCCCGGCTTTGGAAAGTCGATCACGGGGCGGATCAGGGATTTGATGTCGAAGGAGTCGAAGACCATCGTCGAGGTGTCCTGGCAGGCTGCAAACGTCACAGTATAACGGCGGCTGAACCGTTGCGCTCAACCGCCTTTGCCGTGATCAGCCTTCCAGGGAACCGCCGGCCAGGGCGCACAGCTGAATCGGATCGAGGATATGGATTTCCTTGCCTTCAGCCGCAATCAATTCGTTCTGCTGGAAGCGCGTGAACACCCGGGAGACGGTTTCCACCGCCAGGCCCAGGTAGTTGCCGATTTCATTGCGCGACATGCTCAGGCGGAACTGGTTGGCCGAGAAGCCCCGGGCGCGGAAGCGGGCCGAGAGGTTAACCAGGAACGTGGCGATGCGCTCGTCGGCGGTCTTCTTCGACAACAGCAGCATCATCTGCTGGTCGTCGCGGATCTCGCGGCTCATCACGCGCATCAGCTGGCGGCGCAATTGCGGTAATTGCACGGCCAGTTCGTCCAGGCGCTCGAACGGAATCTCGCACACCGAGGTGGTTTCCATGGCTTGCGCGGAAACCGGGTGTTTTTCAGTGTCCATGCCCGACAGGCCGACCAGTTCGCTCGGCAGATGGAAGCCAGTCAGCTGCTCTTCGCCACCATCACTGAGGCTGAACGTCTTCAGGGCGCCGGAGCGTACTGCATAAACGGAATCGAATGTGTCGCCCTGGCGGAACAGGAACTCGCCCTTTTTCAGCGGGCGGCCACGTTTGACGATGTCGTCCAGCGCATCCATGTCTTCCAGATTCAGCGAAAGTGGAAGGCACAGCGGGGCCAGGCTGCAATCCTTGCAGTGGGCCTGACCATGAGCGCGCAGTTTTACTGGCTCGGACATTTCTTCAATCCTTGTGGGAAAAACACACATAAGACGTAAGGGTAACCCACCAGAGGACTATCCGACCAGCACGCGGCGATTTGACCCAGGTCATTAGATCACCTTGGAAAACCGCTCGCGATTTTGTTGTTCCAGATAACGGTCGAACACCATGCACACCGAGCGCACCAGCAATCGCCCGGCGGGCAGTACGGTGATGCGATCGTTGTCGAGCTCGATCAGGCCGTCCTTGGCCATCGTCTGCAATTGCGGCCACAGTTCGCCAAAGTAGCCGCGAAAATCGATGTTGAATGCCTGCTCGATCTCGGCGAACTCCAGGCTGAAGCGACAAATCAGCTGCTGGATCACCGCACGGCGCACCCGATCATCGGCATTGCACAGCAGGCCGCGGCTGGTCGCCAGTTGAGAAGTGGCGAGAGCGTTCTGGTAGTGATTCAGGTCGCTGCTGTTCTGGGAGTACAGATCGCCGATCTGGCTGATGGCAGACACGCCCAGGCCAATCAGATCGCAGTGACCGTGGGTGGTGTAGCCCTGGAAATTGCGTTGCAGGGTTGATTCTTCCTGGGCGATCGCCAGCTCGTCGTCGGGCAGGGCGAAGTGGTCCATGCCGATGTAGCGGTACCCGGCGGCGGTCAGTTGTTCGATGGTGCGCTGCAGCATTTCCAGCTTCTGCGCCGGGGTCGGCAACTCGTTGCTGTTGATCCGCCGCTGGGGCATGAAGCGTTCTGGCAGGTGGGCGTAGTTGAACACCGACAGCCGATCCGGTTGCAGCGCGATGACTTCCTCGACGGTGCGGGCAAAATTGTCCGGCGTTTGTCTTGGCAGGCCGTAGATCAGGTCGATGTTGATCGAGCGAAACTGCAGGGTGCGCGCGGCGTCGATCACTGCGCGGGTCTCCTCCAGGCTCTGCAGGCGATTGACCGCTCGCTGCACGGCAGGGTCCAGGTCCTGCAGGCCGATGCTGACGCGGTTGAACCCCAGTTCGCGCAGCAGGCCCATGGTTGACCAGTCGGCTTCACGCGGGTCGATCTCGATGCCGTAGTCGCCGGAGTCGTCGTCGAGCAAATTGAAATGCTTGCGCAGTTGCGCCATCAGTTGGCGCAGCTCGTCATGGCTGAGGAACGTCGGGGTACCGCCGCCGAAGTGCAGTTGCTCGACCTTTTGTGTCGGGTCGAGGTGGCAGGCGATCAGCTGGATCTCCTGTTCCAGGCGCTGCAAATAGGCGTGCGCGCGGCCGCGGTCCTTGGTGATGACCTTGTTGCAGGCGCAGTAATAGCAGATGTTCGCGCAGAACGGCACGTGCACATACAACGACAACGGCCGTAGCGCCTTGCGGCTTTCGCGCAGGGCATGGAACAGGTCGAAGCTGCCGATAGTGGCGTCGAATTGCACGGCGGTCGGATAGGAGGTGTAGCGCGGTCCCGCCAGGTCATAACGGCGGATCAGATCGGTGTCCCAACGAATGGCGTCGAGCATCATGCGGGCATTCCCCCGGATAGGCTGGCAGTGTTGGCGAGTCTAGGGGGTGGGGCAATGGGGCATCTTGATTTGCATCAAGAATAGAGAGTTGTGTAGCCAGTGCAGGCCCCATCGCGGGCAAGCCCGCTCCCACAGGGTGTCGGTGTACGCAAAATGTGTGATCACCTGTAGGAGCTGCCGAAGGCTGCGATCTTTTGATCTTAATGCCCCATCAACCAATGCTGATGCGGCCCCGGCAGGGTCCACAGGCCGAACAATATCACCAGCAACCCACCGGTCATGCGCACGCTGCGCTTGCGCAATAACGCCGTGACGCGTTCAGCAGCCAGGCCGGTGGCCAGCAGCATCGGCCAGGTCCCCAGCCCAAACGCAAGCATCAGCCATGCACTGTCCAACGCATTGCCCTGGCTCGCCGCCCACAGCAACGTGCTGTAGACCAGGCCACACGGCAACCAGCCCCAGAGGGCACCCAGCAGCAAAGCCCGGGGCAGGCTGGAGACCGGCAGGAGTTTGTTGGCAACCGGCTGGATATGCCGCCACAGACCGCGACCGAGGCTTTCAATGCGGGTCAGGCCGCTCCACCAGCCGGCCAGGTACAGGCCCATGGCGATCAGCAGCAACCCGGCAAGCACCCGCATGAACATCGCCGCCGGGCTGTTGGCCACCGCCCAGCCCGCCAGGCCGATCAGCAGTCCCGCGGTCGCATAACTTAGGATTCGCCCCAGGTTGTACGCCAATAGCAGCCGAAAGCGCCGGCTGCGTTGCTCCTTGGGGATCGCCAGGGTCAGGGCGCCCATCAGGCCGCCGCACATGCCCAGGCAATGACCGCCACCGAGCAGGCCCAGGATCACCGCAGACACCAGCAGGGGTGCCAATTCAAGCATGGGGCGGGGCCTTGTCTTCAGGCTTGTCCACGTGACCGCTGGCCTCGTCGACTGCAGCGGTGTGCTTGGGGTCTTGGTCGTCGAACAGAATGCTGTGGGCCGGGCCGTCGAGGTCGTCGTACTGGCCGCTGTCCACGGCCCAGAAGAAAATGTAGATCGCAATGCCCACGATCAGCAGCGCGGCCGGGATCATCACGTATAAGGCTGGCATGGGTTCACTCCATGCCCGCGCGGCTCAGGCCGGCAGCGGGCGGGTTTGTGGCGTGGCGCTGATGGCCGGCGCGCTCGGCAGGCGAGTCAGGCGCAGGGCATTGAGCACCACGGTCAACGAACTGATGGACATGCCGACCGCCGCCCACACCGGGGTGATCCAGCCGAGGGCAGCGAAGGGCAACATGAGGCCATTGTACAACCCGGCCCACAATAGATTCTCGATGATCACCCGTCTGGTCCGCCGCGCCAGGCTGAACGCCTGCACCAGCGCGTCCAGGCGGTTGGAGAGCAGCACGGCGTCGGCGCTGGTTTTCGCCAGGTCAGTGGCCGAACCCATGGCGACACTGATGTCGGCGGCGGCCAGCACCGGTACGTCGTTGACCCCGTCGCCGAGCATCAGCACCTTGCGCCCTTCGCGGTGCAGCTGCTGCAGCACCTGCAGTTTGTCATCCGGGCGCAGGCCGCCCCGGGCTTCATCGATGCCCAGCTCGGCGGCGACGCTGGCGACCATCGGCGAACTGTCACCGGACAGCAGCAGCGTTCGCCAGCCCCGGGCTTTGCACGCCGCCAACAGCGCCGGCGCATCGGCGCGCAGGCGGTCGTCGAGGACAAACCAGGCCAGGGGGCCATGCGCGTCGCCAAGCAGTAACCACTGGCCAGGCTCATCAGGCATCGCCGGCACTGCTGCGCCACTCAGTTCGCAGACAAAACCCGGCTGGCCAATGCGCAGGCGCTGCTCGCCGACCAGGCCTTCAAGCCCCAGCCCCGGCGTGCTGTGCACTTCCTCGGCGGCCAGCGGCGCGCGACCAAACGCCCGCGCAATTGGATGTTCGGAACGGTTCTCCAGAGCCGCCGCCAGGCCCAGGCACTGGTCACTGTCGAGCGCACTGAGGGGGCGGATCGAACGCAGCGCCAGGCGCCCTTCGGTGAGGGTGCCGGTCTTGTCGAAAATCACCGTGTCGATTTGATTCAGGCCTTCCAGCACATGCCCGCGAGTCAGCAGCAGGCCCAGCTTGTGCAAGGTGCCGGTGGCCGCCGTGAGCGCCGTCGGCGTCGCCAGGGACAAGGCGCACGGGCAGGTCGCCACGAGCATGGCCAGCACGATCCAGAAGGCCCGCGAGGAGTCCAGCTCCCACCACACCAGGCCGATCACGGCGGCAGCGATCAGCGACAACAGCAAAAACCACTGGGCGGCGCGGTCGGCAATTTCCGCCAGGCGCGGTTTTTCCGCCTGGGCACGGTCCAGCAGGCGGACGATAGCCGACAGGCGCGTGTCCTGGCCGAGTGCCAGGACTTCAACGGTCAGCGCGCCCTCGACGTTAAGTGTTCCCGCCGTGACCGCATCGCCGAGAGTGCGCGGTTGCGGCAGGTACTCGCCGGTGAGCAGGGATTCGTCGACGCTGGACTGACCGTCGAGAATCCTGCCATCGGCCGGCAGGATAGCGCCGGGATGCACCAGCACCTGATCGCCCAGCCGCAATTCGCTGAGCAGGATGCGCTCGCTCTGGCCGTCCGCACCCAGGCGCAGGCACGAGGCAGGCAACAGGTTGACCAGTTGCGCGGTGGCGGCGGCCGTGCGCTCCCGGGCGCGGCGTTCCAGGTAGCGTCCGGCCAGCAGGAACAGGGCGAACATGCCCACCGCATCGAAATACAGTTCGCCGACGCCAGTGATCGATGTCCAGATCCCCGCCAGGTAGGCGCTGCCGATGGCCAGCGAGACCGAGACATCCATGGTCAGGTGCCGGGTGCGCAGGTCGCGCATGGCACCTTTGAAGAATGGCGCACAGCTGTAGAACACGATCGGCGTGGTCAGAAACAGCGCGACCCAGCGCAGGATGGTGTGCAGCTCGGGGCTGAGGTCGATGTTGAATTCGGGCCAGGTGGCCATGGTCGCCATCATCGCCTGGAACCACAGCAGGCCGGCCACGCCGAGTTGGCGCAGGGCCAGGCGGTTTTCGCTGGCCAGTTGTTCACTGGCGCGGTCGGCCTGATAGGGGTGTGCGGCGTAGCCGATGTGGCGCAATTCGCCGAGCACCTGGCTCAGCGGCAACTGCGCATCGGCCCAGCGTACATGCAGGCGATGGTTCGACAGATTGAGCCGGGCCTCGGCGACGCCAGGCAGGGCACGCAGGTGTTTTTCGATCAGCCAGCCACAGGCCGCGCAGCTGATGCCTTCCATCAGCAGAGTGGTTTCGGCCAGCTCGCCCTCGTGACGCACGAACGGCGCCTGCACGTCAGCGCGGTCGTACAGCGCCAGTTCGTCCACCAGTTGCACCGGCAAGGCTTCGGGGTTGGCCGATGCTTCGCTGCGATGCTGGTAATAACTTTCCAGCCCCCCGGCCACAATGGCTTCGGCCACGGCCTGGCAACCCGGGCAGCAGAACTCGCGGGTTTGCCCCAGCACAATGGCGGTGAAGCGGCTGCCGCCCGGGACGGGGAGGGCGCAGTGGTAGCAGGGGGTTGGTGTGGTCATGGGGGAGTCTAAATCGTCTGGGCTGAGCAGATGCCGGTGAGTTGAACCTGTTGCACTTGTTAAACCTGTTGAATTTGTCGAACCCTGTAGGAGCTGCCGAGTGAAACGAGGCTGCGATCTTTTGATCTTGCTCGAAAAAACAACATCAAAAGATCGCAGCCTCGTTTCACTCGACAGCTCCTACGACAGTTCCCACCACAGCTCCTACGGCAGCGCCACAGGCAGCCTGCCCAGGCTTTATTTCTTCAGGTCTTCCGCACCCTGCAGCGGCTCGTCGCCCAGCAGCAGGTCCTTGTCATGGCTGACCTGTTCTTCTTCGAACATGCGCCAGGTCTTGTCGTTTTCAACGCCCAGCAGCTCGACAAACCGACGCCCTTCAACCTTGTCGTTCACCTGGCCAATGTAGCGGCCGGCCTCGGTGTCGCTGTGGGTCAGGGTGATCTTGCGATCCTTTTCCGGCTGAGTCGGCGAGATCAGGTTCAGTTCCAGGGTTTTTGGCTGGCTGTCGCCGGTCAGGTGCAGGTCGACTTCGCCCGTCATCCCGTCCAGGTGCACGCTGGCGCGCAGTTTCAGGGTCTGCGCCAGCAGCTCGCGATCAAGCGAACGGTTGATGCCCTTGCCGGCCTCGTAGTAGTTGTCGTTGACCAGGTTGTCCGGGTTGTTCACCGCAATGGTCACCATCGACAGGGTCAGGGTCACCGAGCAGGCCAGGATGGCGATGATGATCCACGGCCAGAGGTGCTTGTACCAGGGGCTCGTCGTGTTTGCTGCAGGCATGTTCACTTCTCTCAACGAATTTGTGGGCCGATGAATCGGCTCTTGGCTTCAACGTGGACGCTGTCGTCATCGGCATCCTTGAGGATGAATTTCACCTCGTTGGTACTCGATGGCAATTGCTCCGGCGCGCTGGACAGTTCCACCGGCTGGCTGAAAATTTCCCCGGCAGCGACCTTGATCTCACGCTTGCCCTGCAGCCTGAGGTCCGGCAGGCCGGTCGCTTCAAGCAGGTAGGTGTGGTCACGCTGGTCCTTGTTCATGATCTTCAGGCTGTACACGTTTTCGATCCGCCCTTCGGCGTTCTCGCGGTACAGGACGCGGTCCTTGCTGACGTCGAAACCCACCAGCGAACGCATGAAGAAGGCCGCCATCAGCAAGCCGATCATCGCCAGCAGCACCACGGCATAGCCAATCAGGCGCGGGCGCAGCTTATTGGTTTTCTGGCCGGACAGGTTGTGCTCGGTGGTGTAGCTGATCAGGCCGCGCGGGTAGTCCATCTTGTCCATGATGCTGTCGCAGGCATCGATGCACGCGGCGCAGCCGATGCATTCGATCTGCAGGCCGTCGCGAATGTCGATGCCGGTGGGGCACACCTGGACGCACATGGTGCAGTCGATGCAGTCGCCCAGGCCCAGGGCCTTGTAGTCGACGCCTTTCTTGCGCGGGCCACGGCTTTCACCCCGGCGTGGGTCGTAGGAGACGATCAGCGTGTCCTTGTCGAACATCACACTCTGGAAACGCGCATACGGGCACATGTAGATGCACACTTGCTCGCGCAACCAGCCGGCGTTGCCGTAGGTGGCCAGGGTGAAGAACCCGACCCAGAAATACGACCAGCCATCCGCCTGGCCGGTGAAGAAGTCGATGGTCAGCTCGCGGATCGGCGAGAAATACCCGACAAAAGTCATGCCGGTGACAAAACCGATCAACAGCCACAGCGAGTGCTTGCTGAGCTTGCGCAGCAGCTTGTTGGCGCTCATCGGCGCCTTGTCGAGCTTGATGCGCTGGTTGCGGTCGCCTTCGGTGACCTTCTCGCACCACATGAAAATCCAGGTCCAGACGCTTTGCGGGCAGGTATAGCCGCACCAGACTCGCCCGGCGTACACGGTGATGAAGAACAGGCCGAAGGCGCTGACGATCAGGATCCCGGACAGCAGGATGAAATCCTGGGGCCAGAACGTGGCGCCGAAGATGAAGAACTTACGCTCCGGCAGGTTCCACCAGACCGCCTGGTGCCCGCCCCAGTTGAGCCATACCGTGCCGAAGTACAGCAGGAACAGCAGCGCGCCGCCCATCATCCGCAGGTTGCGGAACAGGCCGGTGAAAGCCCGGGTGTAGATCTTTTCTCGAGAGGCGTAGAGGTCGACGCTGTTATTCGCGTTCTTGGTGGGTGGCGTGACGTCGTGTACCGGTATCTGGTTGCTCATCATTGCATCCCACGGCAGTGGAAAAATGCCCGGTCAGTACATGCCGACCGCGGTCAAAAAGAGGTGTTGCAGTGGCGCAATGATACGCCTGTAGCTCTAGTCCGAGGGTGCGACCTTTGGTCACGTTGGGAGAATTTATCCGATGGTGTAATGACTTGAATCAATTGACTTGTGAATCATGGCCGGTTTTCGCAGCGCCAAGGCCCTCCCATGACCGTAAATTCAATCCTCGTAGGAGCTGCCGAAGGCTCGGGCCGCGATCGGACGATCTTTTGATCTTGCCGCTCCCGTAGGAGCTGCCGAAGGCTGCGATCTTTTGATCTTGCCGCTCCTGTAGGAGCTGCCGTGAACTGGTCTAATAATTCCGGACACCTCTTAAGGGCGATATGATTTCGCCAACTTGGAGGTTCCATGAACGATAGA
>NZ_JBEOPS010000029.1:0-67775 GCF_040310305.1 Pseudomonas sp. HY13-MNA-CIBAN-0226 | reverse complement strand
TACCTGTCGCCAATAGCTATGGAGCAAAAAGCGGCATAAGCACCGTAAACGGTGTCCGGGATTGCTTGACCAGTTCAAGTCGGCTCCTACGGGGCGAGTTCTTGCATGCGCTGCAGTACTGCATTGAGGCCATTGCTGCGCGAGGGGGAGAGCTGCCGGCCCAGTCCCAGTTGATTGAACCATTGCGGCAAATCGACCTGCTTCAATTCGCTCGCCGGCAGGCCATTGACACGCGCCAGCAGCAACGCCACCAACCCGCGAATCAACCGCGCATCACTGCTCGCGGCAAACTGCCAGTGGCCGTCCTGCAGCGAGCCCACCAACCACACCTGGCTTTCACAGCCATGCACGCGGTTGGCGTCGACTTTGTCCTCATCGCCGAGTGCAGGCAGGCGGTCGCCCCACTGCATCAACAGGCGCGCGCGTTGTTCCCAGCCTGCGGCTTCCTGGAAGGTGGCCAGCGCCGTGACGGCGTCCGCTGGCAGGCTCATCGCAGCAACTCCAGGGCCTGGTCCAGGGCTTCAAAGAACCGCTCAAGATCATCGGAGTCGTTGTACAGCGCCAACGACACCCGGATCGCGCCGGCCAGTTCAAGACTCTTCAGCAACGGCATGGCGCAGTGATGACCAGCGCGCACGGCAATCCCCTGTTCGGTCAGCAGGTGCGCCAGATCCGAGTTATGCACACCCTCGACCACAAAGCTGGCCAGGGCCAGTTGCGGTTTGCCCAGCAGGCGAATGCCGTTGCGGGCTTGCAGGCCCTTGAGCAAATAGTCGTGCAGGGCGGCTTCATGGGCCGACACGGCTTCCTGATCCAGACCTGCCAGATAATCCAGGGTGGCGCCGAGCCCGATGACGCTGGCGATCGGCGGTGTTCCGGCTTCGAAACCCAGGGGCGCGGGACGAAAACGAGCGTCGTGATAATTGGCATCGAGCACCATCTCGCCGCCGTATTGCCAGTGGCGCAGGTGTGCCAGTGCTTCATGCCGGCCAAACAGCACACCGAGGCCATCCGGTCCGTACAGCTTGTGGCTGGAAAACACATAGAAGTCGCAACCCAGGGCCTGCACGTCGTGGCGACCGTGAACGATCCCTTGGGCGCCATCGACTACGGTGATGGCGCCGTGGCTCCGTGCCAGGGCCAACAGGGCGGGTAACGGTTGCCAGGCTCCCAGCACGTTGGAGAGCTGGCTGACAGCCAGCAGGCGAGTGCTCGGGCCGATGAGCAGGGCGGCGGCGTCCAGGTCGATGAGGCCGTCGGTGTCCAGTGGCAGGATCACCAGCTTCAGCTTGTGGCGATGGGCCAATTGCTGCCATGGCAGCAGGTTGGCGTGATGCTCCAGGGCGCTGATAACGATCTCGTCGCCCGGCTGGAATGAGTGCTCCAGGCCATAGGCCAGGAGATTCAACGCGGAGGTGGCGCCGTGGGTGAAGATGATCTGCCCGCTATCGCCGGCATTCAGCCATTGTCCGGCTTTGCGGCGGCTGTCCTCGAATGCCTGGGTCGCGTGGGCGCCGGGCAGGTGTTGTGCCCGATGCACGTTGGCGGCGCCGTTGGCGTAGTAGTGCGCCAGAGCATCCAGCAGGGCTTGGGGTTTTTGCGTGGTGGCGGCGTTGTCCAGATAAGTCTGGTCTTGCCGTTGCAGTGCGGCGATGGCCGGGAAGTCGGCGCGCCACGGGGAGGGGATCATCATGCAAATGGGCCCTGCAAAACATGGGCGGGAAAATGCCAAACCCGTTGTAGGAGCGAGCTTGCTCGCGATGGGACGTCAACGATAACTCGGGCTACTTTAATAACCGCGTTGTCGGAGCGATTTTCGCGAGCGAGCTCGCTCCTACAGAATTGACTGTGCACCTGTAGGAGCGAGCTTGCTCGCGATGGACGTCAACGATAACTCTGGCTACTTGAATAACCGCGTTGTCGTAGCGATTTTCGCGAGCGAGCTCGCTCCTACAGGTTAATGGCGCAGTTTAGTTGTGAGCGTGCAGCGCTTCGTTCAGTTCGATGGCCGATTTGTGGGTCTTGCATTCCACGGCACCGGTTTCCGAGTTGCGACGGAACAGCAGGTCGGATTGACCGGCCAGTTCACGGGCCTTGACCACTTTCACCAGCTGGTTTTTCTCGTCCAGCAGCGCAACCTTGGTGCCAGCGGTCACGTACAGGCCAGACTCAACGGTGTTGCGATCGCCCAGTGGAATGCCGATACCGGCATTGGCGCCGATCAGGCAGCCTTCGCCTACCTTGATCACGATGTTGCCGCCGCCCGACAGGGTGCCCATGGTGGAGCAACCGCCGCCCAGGTCCGAGCCCTTGCCAACGAATACGCCTGCCGAGACACGACCTTCGATCATGCCTGGGCCTTCGGTGCCGGCGTTGAAGTTGACAAAACCTTCGTGCATCACAGTGGTGCCTTCACCGACATAAGCGCCCAGGCGCAGGCGGGCCGCATCGGCGATACGCACGCCAGCCGGTACGACGTAGTCGGTCATCTTCGGGAATTTGTCTACCGAGAACACTTCCAGCAGCTCGCCGCGCAGACGGGCTTCGAGTTGCAGTTCGGCCAGTTCACTCAGGTCGATTGCGCCCTGGCTGGTCCAGGCTACGTTCGGCAGCAGCGGGAAGATCCCGGCCAGGTTCAGGCCATGGGGCTTGACCAAACGATGGGACAACAGGTGCAGCTTGAGGTACGCCTCTGGGGTAGAAGTCAGTTGCGCGTCTTCGGCCAGCAGGGTGGCGACCAGCGGCTTGTGGCTTTCGGCCAGTCGGGTCAGCAACTTGCCTTGTACCGCGTCGATGCCCTTCACGGCTTCAGCCAGTTGCGCAGCCTGCGCGGTGGTGAAGGTGATGGCCTGGTTGCCTTCGCTGTAAGCGAGAATTGGCGCGACGGCAGCCACCAGTTCGGCCGACGGATTCAACAGCGGCTGAGGATAAAACACTTCCAGCCATGCGCCTTGACGATTCTGGGTGCCGACGCCGAAAGCGATGCTGAACAGGGAATTGGACATGTAAATACCTCTAACAAAATTGAACGGGCTGGCTTACTTGAGCGCTGCCGCGTAAATATCTGGCTTGAAGCCAATCAGGGTTCGGTCACCGAGATCGAGCACAGGGCGCTTGATCATCGAGGGTTGCGCGAGCATCAATTCGATGGCTTTCGATTGGTCGAGATCGGCTTTGCGTTCGTCTTCGAGTTTGCGAAAGGTCGTGCCTGCGCGGTTCAACACCACTTGCCAGCCGTGCTCGTTACACCACTGGGTCAGGTGTTCACGGTCAATTCCGGCCGTTTTGTAATCGTGGAAGTCGTAGCTGACAGCGTGTTCATCAAGCCAGGTGCGCGCCTTTTTCATGGTGTCGCAAGCTTTGATGCCGAAAAGGTGCAAGGTTTTACTTGAAACGGTCAAGGAATTGCCCCCTTTACAGGTGCTGGAAAAAAAGGTGAAGGATTATGCCATGACCTTGCGGTTAGCGCGTAAACCTGTGGGAGTGAGGCAGTTTGATACCCGCGATGCGACATAGGTGTAACGGCCAGCCCGCAGTCTAAACCGCTAATATGGCACTTCAATGCTGTCGATTGCCTGGGAAAACGCTTTATGCAAACCGCCTACACCGTCCTGATCCTGCTGATGCTGGTCAGTGTATCCCGTCTGGTAGGGCGGGTTATCCCGCTGCCCTTGCCGCTGGTGCAGATTTGCGCCGGAGCCCTGCTGGCCTGGCCGACGCTGGGGTTGCATGTGGCACTGGACCCTGAATTGTTTCTATTTCTGTTTTTGCCGCCTTTGTTGTTTTCCGATGGCTGGCGGATGCCCAAGCGCGAGCTATGGCGCCTGCGGGGGCCGATCCTGACGCTGGCAGTGGGCCTGGTGTTGTTCACTGTGGTGGGCGCCGGTTATTTCATTCATTGGTTATTGCCAAGCATTCCCTTGCCGGTGGCGTTCGCGCTGGCGGCAGTCTTGTCGCCTACGGATGCCGTGGCGGTGTCGGCGATTTCGCAGAACAGGCTGCCGACGCCATTGATGCACATGTTGCAGGGCGAGGCACTGATGAACGACGCCTCAGGCCTGGTGACGTTCAAATTTGCCTTGGCTGCCGCTGTCACCGGCGTGTTCTCCCTGGCCAATGCGAGCCTGACATTCGTCCTGGTAGCGGTCGGCGGGCTGGCGGTCGGGGTTGCGCTGAGCTGGCTGGTCGGGCGCCTGCGCTCCTGGATGATCGCGCGCGGCTGGGATGACCCCGCGACCCACGTGGTGTTTATGCTGTTGCTGCCCTTCGCCGCCTACGTACTGGCCGAGCGCCTGGGAGCATCGGGCATCCTGTCGGCGGTGGCGGCAGGGATGATGCAGAGTTGGCTCGACCTGCTGCCGCGCCAGACCAGTACCCGACTGCTCAATCGCAGCGTCTGGTCGCTGCTGGAGTTCGCTTTCAACGGTTTGATTTTCCTGCTGCTGGGCTTGCAGCTGCCGGACATCATCAAGGCAGTTGCCAGTCATGAAACCTCGTTGTGGCCGACCTTGCTCTACCGCTGCCTGGATGTGCTGGCAATCTTTCTGGTGCTGTTGGTGTTGCGGTTCGTGTGGGTGCAAAGCATCTGGCGCTTGTCAGGCCTGCTGCGCCGCTGGCGCGGCAAGGTTGAAATGACGCAGGTTCCGACTGCGCGCTCGTGCTGGTTACTGACCGTTGGCGGCGTACGCGGGGCGGTGACGCTGGCGGGTGTGTTGTCGGTGCCGATGTTGATGGGTGGCGTGGCATTCCCCGAGCGTGACTTGCTGATATTCATCGCGGCCGGGGTGATCCTGCTGTCACTGATTGCGGCGTGTATTGCGCTGCCGTTGCTCCTGCGTGGCATCGAAAAAAGCCCCGACGACAAGCGGCGCAATGAAGTGCGTGAGGCCTGGCGCAAGACCGCCGAGGCGGCAATTCATGCGCTCGAAGCCGAAGAAGCCAAGCCGCAGGACGCGGCGCAGGCAGCACTCGCCGCCGAGCTCAAGGCGCGGATCATGTCCGAATACCGGCATCAGCTGGAGGTGTTCAACGATTCGGCGGAAGCCCAGGCACTGGCGTTTCAGATGGACCTGCTGGAGCGGCGCATGCGCTTGAAAGCATTGCGGGCGCAGCGACTGGAACTGTATAGCCTCAGCCGTCATCACCAGATTGGCGATGACGTACTGCGTGAGGTGTTGGCGGAGCTGGATTTGAGCGAGGCCAATTTGGGGCAGGTGAAGTAATGGTGACCCGCCCGGTAGGAGCTGCCGAAGGCTGCGATCTTTTGACTTTCAGCGTCCTTGAAGACGCCAAAAGATCGCAGCCTTCGGCAGCTCCTACCGGGGGGGGCGGCGCTTAGCTGCGGCGTTGGATGAACGCGCGGATACGTTCAGCGGCCTCGACGCACTCGGCCAGCGGCGCAACCAGTGCCAGGCGCACGCGCCCAGCCCCGGGGTTGAACCCGTCGACTTCGCGGGACAGGTAGGAGCCCGGCACCACCGTCACATGTTCTTCCGCGTACAGGTCGCGGCAAAACGCCTCGTCATCACCTTCAACGTTCGGCCACAGGTAGAAACCGCCGTCCGGACGCTGCACGTCCAGCACCGGGCTGAGGATTGCCAGCACGGCGTCGTATTTCTCGCGGTACAGGTCGCGGTTGGCGCGCACGTGCACTTCGTCATTCCATGCGGCCACGCTGGCCAGCTGAGTCTGCACAGGCATCGCACAGCCGTGGTAGGTGCGATACAGCAAAAAGCCCTTGAGGATGTCGGCGTCACCGGCCACGAAGCCCGAGCGCAGGCCTGGCAGGTTGGAACGCTTGGACAGGCTGTGAAACACCACGCAGCGCTTGAAGTCCTGGCGACCCAGTTCCACGCAGGCGCTGAGCAGGCCGGCGGGTGGGGTCTGTTCGTCGAAGTACAACTCGCTGTAGCACTCGTCGGCGGCGATAACGAAGTCGTATTCGTCGGCCAGGGCGATCAGCTTTTTCAGGGTTTCGACTGGAATCAGTGCGCCAGTGGGGTTGCCCGGCGAGCACAGAAACAGGATCTGGCAGCGTTTCCAGATATCCGGCGAAACTGCGTCGAAGTCCGGATTGAAGCCATTGGCATCAAGGCACGGCAGATAGTGCGGCTTGGCGCCTGCCAGGAACGCCGCACCTTCGTAGATCTGGTAGAACGGGTTAGGGCTGACCACCAGCGCGTCATTGGCACGATTGACCACCGTCTGGGTGAAAGCGAACAGCGCTTCTCGAGTGCCGTTGACCGGCAGCACGTTGCGCGCCGGGTCGAGCCAGCCGTTAGGAACGCTGAAGCGTCGTTCGCACCAGGCAGCGATGGCTTCGCGCAATGCGGCAATGCCGAGGGTGGTCGGGTACACGGCCATCTGATCCAGATTGCTTGCCAGTGCTTCAGCAACAAAGGCGGGCGAGCGGTGCTTGGGCTCGCCGATGGACAGGGCGATAGCGCGCTTGTCCGGGTTTGGCGTGACGCTGCCGAGCAGGGCGCGGAGCTTCTCGAACGGGTAGGGCTGCAACTGGGTCAGGGCGTTGTTCATGGGGGCCTCATTCAATGTAGGAGTGAGCCTGCTCGCGATAGCGTTGTGTCAGTCATTGGCGATGTTGAATGGACGGACGCCATCGCGAGCAGGCTCGCTCCCACAGGGGGGGATAATTCAGATAGTGAGTCGCGACAGCTTTATTTCGGATTCCTGGTTGACGGTCAATTGCTCGACGATCGCATCCTGCAAGCGGCTGCACAGCAACGGGTCGGACAAAGGCTGATTGTTCGCATCGGTGATGAAGAACACGTCTTCCACGCGCTCGCCCAGGGTGGCGATTTTCGCGTTCTGCAATGACAGGTCGAACTCGAGGAAGATGGTCCCGATGCGTGCCAGCAGGCCCGGGCGGTCCGGGGCGCTGAGTTCCAGCACGGTCACCGGGCGCTGGGCGTCGTTGTGGATCGTCACCTGGGGCGCGAACGCGAAATGCTTGAGCTGGCGCGGTACCCGGCGCTGAATGATGGTCGGGTAGTCGTCCGGGTTGCGCAGCGCCTCGGTCAGGCCTTCGCGGATCTGCTTGACCCGGGTCGGGTTGTCGCCAATCGAGTCGCCATCTGTATCGAGCACGATGTAGGTGTCGAGGGTGAACTGGCTGCTCGAGGTGATGACCCTTGCGTCGTGGATGTTCAGGTTGAGCTGGTCCATTGCCGCCACGGTCACGGCAAAAAAGTCGTGCTGGTCGGGGGCATAGATGAAGATCTGGGTACCGCCCTCGAATTCGCGCTGTGTGGTTTCCTTGATCAGCACCAGTGGCCCGCCGTCAGCCGGCTGCTGGAGGATCGCGTCGCTGTGCCAGGCCACGTCGCCAGCGGTGTGGCGCAGGAAGTAGTCATCCCCCAGTTGCGCCCATAGCTGCTCGACGTCGTCCGGATCGGTCCCGCCGCGTACCAGGATGTCCAGGGCAGCACTTTGGGTCTGGCGAATCTGCTCCTCGCGGTCCACCGGGTTTTCCAGGCCGCGGCGCAGGGCCCGCTTGGTCTCGGTGTAGAGCTGGCGCAGCAGGCTGGCGCGCCAGGAGTTCCACAGCGTCGGGTTGGTGGCGTTGATGTCCGCCACGGTCAGCACGTATAGATAGTCGAGATGGGTTTCGTCTCCGATGATCTGCGCGAAGTCATGGATCACTTGCGGGTCCGACAGGTCCTTGCGCTGGGCAGTGGTCGACATCACCAGGTGATTCTGCACCAGCCAGACGATCAGGCGGCTGTCCCACACCGGCAACTGGTGGCGCTGGCAGAACGCCTCGGCATCGACTGCGCCGATTTCCGAGTGGTCGCCGTGCCGGCCTTTGCCGATATCGTGATACAGGCCGGCCAGGTAGATCAATTCAGGTTTGGGCAGCTTGGCCATGAGCTTGCTGGCCAGCGGGAATTTCTCTGACACCTGGGTGTACTGCAGCTTACGCAAGTGCTTGATCAGATTCAGGGTGTGGGCGTCGACCGTATAGATGTGGAACAGGTCGTGCTGCATTTGCCCGACGATAAAGCCGAACTCAGGCAGGTAGCGCCCGAGGATGCCGTAGCGGTTCATTCGGCGCAGGTTGCGATGAATGCCGATCTTGCACTTGAACAGCTCGATGAACAGGCTGGTGTTGCGAATGTCGTTGCGAAACTCATCGTCGATCAGGTGACGGTGCTCGCGCAGCAGGCGAATGGTATCGGCGCGCACGCCCTTGATTTCCGGCTGCTGGGCCATCAAAACAAAGATTTCCAGCATGGCGAACGGGGTGCGGCGGAACACGTTATCGTTGCGCGCCTCGATGTAGCCGTCGTGCAACTGGAACCGCGAGTTGATCGGCTGTGGCGGCGCTTCGTCATCCGGGGCGAGGATGACTTCCTCGAAATGCTGGATGATCAGGTCGCTGAGCTGGGCGATGCTCATGACCACCCGGTAGTACTGCTGCATGAAGTTTTCGATGGCTTGCTTGGCATCATCGCCTTCAAAACCCAGCAGCCCGGCAATCGTGCGCTGGTGATCGAACAGCAGGCGGTCTTCGGAGCGACCGGCGAGCATGTGCAGGGCGTAGCGCACCTTCCACAGGAACTCCTGGGACGAGGCCAGCAGGGCATTTTCGCTTTCAACCAGGAAGCCTTCGCCTGCCAGCGCCCGCAGGTTCAAGGTGCCGTACTCGCGCCGGGCCACCCACAGAATCGTCTGGATGTCCCGCAGGCCGCCGGGCGAGCCTTTGACGTTGGGTTCCAGGTTGTATTCGGTGTCGTTGTACTTGTGGTGGCGGGCCTTCTGTTCAGCGCGCTTGGCCAGGAAGAAGTCTTTGCTGGGCCACATGTGCGCGGTGCTGGTGACGTCGAGCATGCGCTGGCGAAGACGCTCGGGGCCACTGATGGTGCGGCTTTCCATCAGGTTGGTGACAACCGTCAGATCGGCGCGGGCTTCAATGGCGCATTCGTCCACCGAGCGAACGCTTTGGCCGACTTCCAGGCCAATGTCCCACAGCAGCGTAAGAAAGCGCTCGATGGAATCGCGGAAAACTTCGTGATCGGCGCTGTCCAGCAGGACCAGCAGGTCGATGTCGGAATAAGGGTGCAGCTCGCCGCGACCGTAGCCGCCGACCGCCACCAGTGCGATGTCGGCGTCTTCGCTCCAGTCGAATTGTTCCCAGGCCTTTTGCAGGATGTTATCGACGAACCAGGCGCGATCCTCGATCAGGCGCCGAATGTCGCGGCCGCTGCGAAAGCGCCCGTCGAGCACTTCGCGGGCCTGGCGAATGGCCTTCTTGAAGGCGGCAATGGGGCTCGCCTTCAGGGCCAGTTCAGCCTGGAACTGGCCGCGGTCGAAGAGTTCTGGATCCACCTGCGGCATCGATTGGCTTTCCTTTCTATGGACGGGGAGCTGCGCGGGTTGAATCAGGCCGAAACGCGAGGGATGGTGTCATCGGCGCGCAGGGTGAAAATCTCGTAGCCAGTCTCGGTCACGACCAGGGTGTGTTCCCATTGCGCGGAGAGCTTGCGGTCCTTGGTAATGGCAGTCCAGCCGTCGCCCAGCACCTTGGTGTCGGCCTTGCCCTGGTTGATCATAGGCTCAATGGTGAAGGTCATGCCCGCCTTGAGCTCCATGCCGGTGCCGGCACGACCGTAGTGCAGGATCTGCGGCTCTTCGTGAAACACTTTGCCGATGCCGTGGCCGCAGAACTCGCGAACCACCGAAAAACCGTTCTTTTCAGCGTGCTTCTGGATCACTTCGCCAATGTCGCCCAGGCGGCAGCCCGGTTTGACGATTTCGATAGCCTTGTACATGCATTCCTGGGTGACCTGGGACAAACGCTCGGCCCAGACCGGTACGGTGCCGACGTGGAACATGCGGCTGGTGTCGCCGTGATAGCCGTCCTTGATCACGGTCACGTCGATGTTCAACGTGTCGCCATTCTTCAATGGTTTCTCGTTGGGAATGCCATGGCAGACCACATGGTTGATCGAGGTGCAGATTGACTTCGGGTAGCCTTTATAATTCAGCGGCGCAGGAATGGCCTGTTGCACATTGACGATGTAGTCATGGCAAATGCGGTCCAGTTCTTCGGTGGTGACACCCGGTTTGACATGTTCGGCGATCATTTCCAGCACATCGGCGGCCAGTTTGCCGGCGACACGCATTTTTGCGATGTCCTCTGGTGTCTTGAGGTTGACGGTCATACAGGCTCTCTCTGCGCTCGATGGCGCTTCACTAAGTCAAGATGGGCGGTGCGCAAACGATCTTCGCCGCCCTGAAAAACGCGATTCTACCAGACGATCAGTGCAAATCTGAGGCTCTGTGCATTGCTTCCTCATATAGATGGGCGCATTCCAGGGGGATTCCAAGGGCGCGGATAAAGGCGTGCGTCAGGAATTGAGAATCCGGGTTCCGTTTTTGCGAGTCTTATGGTATAAAATGCGCCGCTTTCCGGGGATACCCCGAAAGGCTTAAATCCACACACGTGTCGACACGATGACCTGGGTGCCTTCAGCTGATGCTGCTGGTTGGTCATTGGGATACGTGGAGGCCAAACCCGACTTATTAAGGAACTATCATGTCCCAAGTCAACATGCGCGATATGCTGAAGGCCGGTGTGCACTTCGGTCACCAGACCCGTTACTGGAACCCGAAAATGGGTAAGTACATTTTCGGCGCGCGTAACAAGATTCACATTATCAACCTTGAAAAAACCCTGCCAATGTTCAACGAAGCTCTGACTTTCGTAGAGCGCCTGGCCCAGGGCAAAAACAAGATTCTGTTCGTCGGCACCAAGCGTTCCGCTGGCAAGATCGTTGCTGAAGAAGCAGCACGTTGCGGTTCGCCGTACGTCGATCACCGCTGGTTGGGCGGCATGCTGACCAACTTCAAAACCATCCGTGCTTCCATCAAGCGTCTGCGTGACCTTGAAGTGCAAGCCGAAGACGGTACTTTCGCCAAGCTGACCAAGAAAGAAGCGCTGATGCGCACTCGCGATCTTGAGAAGCTCGATCGTTCCCTGGGTGGTATCAAGGACATGGGCGGTCTGCCAGACGCTCTGTTCGTTATCGACGTTGATCACGAGCGCATCGCGATCACCGAAGCCAACAAGCTGGGTATCCCGGTTATCGGCGTAGTCGATACCAACAGCAGCCCGGAAGGCGTTGACTACATCATCCCAGGCAACGATGACGCAATCCGCGCTATCCAGCTGTACATGGGTTCGATGGCTGACGCTGTAATCCGTGGCCGCAACCACGTTGCTGGTGGTACCGAGCAGTTCGTTGAAGAAGCTCCGGTAGCTGCAGCTGAGTAATTGACGCCTTGGCGTTGACTCAGTAAGCAAAAAGGGGGCTTGGCCCCCTTTTTGCCACCTCGAAAACCATTTGTGTGCAGCGCAGTTGCAGCCTTGTAATGTGCAGCCGCTATCAAATAAGGCTTCGGGAAGAATTGAACGCCCGTTTGCTCGGGTGGAATGGTTGAAAACCTATCCAAGAGGATTTTGAAATGGCAGAGATTACTGCAGCGTTGGTCAAAGAACTGCGCGAGCGCACCGGCGAAGGCATGATGGATTGCAAAAAGGCCTTGACCAAGGCCGGCGGCGACATCGAAAAAGCCATTGATGACATGCGTGCTTCGGGCGCCATCAAGGCTGCCAAGAAAGCAGGCAACGTAGCTGCTGAAGGCGCTATCGCTCTGAAAGAAGACGGTAAGTCCGCCGTTCTGCTGGAAGTGAACTCGCAGACCGACTTCCTGGCTTTGCAGGACGACTTCAAGGCATTTGTCGCATCCAGCGTTGAAAAAGCGTTCGCTGACAAACTGACTGACGTTGCTCCGCTGATCGAAGCTCAAGAAGCTGATCGCCTGGTACTGGTCGGCAAGGTTGGCGAAAACGTCAACATCCGTCGCCTGGCTCGCGTTGAAGGTGATGTTGTTGGTGGCTACCTGCACGGCAACAAAATCGGTGTTGCGGTTGTTCTGAAAGGCGGCGACGTTGAGCTGGCTAAAGACATCGCGATGCACGTAGCTGCGACCAACCCTGAATTCCTGCTGCCATCGGAAGTTTCGGCTGAAGCGGTAGAGCGTGAGAAGGGCGTGTTCCTGACCCTGAACGCTGACAAGATCGCCGGCAAGCCGGAGAACATTGTTGAAAACATGGTCAAAGGCCGTATCAGCAAGTTCCTGGCTGAAGCGAGCCTGGTTGAGCAGGCGTTCGTCAAGAACCCTGAAATCAAGGTTGGCGAACTGGCCAAGAAAGCCGGTGCTGAAATCGTTTCCTTCACCTACTTCAAGGTAGGCGAAGGCATCGAGAAGCCGGTCGACAACTTCGCTGAAGAAGTTGCTGCCCAGCTGGCCGCCGCCAAGCAATAAGACAGTTTTCAACTGTCGCCCTGAAGAGGCTGCCCGCTCACGCGCGCAGCCTCTTTTCAGATGGGGGGCCAAATTTTTAATTGGTTTCCCTTTGGAACTGGCTTACAAAGCCATGTTCCGATGGCGCTGAAGCAGCGCCAAGCTAGAGTGAACGCCAGCTGTAAACAGCTCGCAAAGAATTTTTAAAATACGCCGCAGGAGAGATTCGCAATGGCTCAGCAGGGCAGTGGTTATCAGGCTCGCTATAAACGCATTCTACTCAAGCTTAGCGGCGAGGCCCTGATGGGCTCGGAAGAGTTCGGGATCGATCCGAAAGTTCTGGATCGCATGGCACTGGAAGTCGGCCAGCTGGTTGGCATCGGTGTGCAGGTCGGTCTGGTGATCGGCGGTGGCAACCTGTTCCGCGGTGCAGCGCTGAGCGCAGCCGGCATGGATCGGGTAACTGGCGACCACATGGGCATGCTGGCCACTGTGATGAACGCCTTGGCCATGCGCGACGCGCTGGAACGTGCCAATATCTCGGCCATCGTGATGTCGGCTATTTCCATGGTAGGTGTGACTGATCATTATGATCGTCGCAAGGCCATGCGCCACCTGAACGCCAAGGAAGTGGTTATTTTCGCGGCCGGTACCGGCAATCCGTTCTTTACCACGGATTCGGCGGCATGCTTGCGTGCTATCGAAATCGATGCCGATGTCGTGCTCAAGGCGACCAAGGTCGATGGCGTCTACACTGCCGACCCATTCAAAGACCCGCATGCCGAGAAGTTCGATCATCTGACTTACGATGAAGTGCTGGATCGCAAGCTGGGTGTAATGGATCTGACAGCCATTTGCCTGTGCCGCGACCACAAGATGCCATTGCGCGTCTTTAACATGAACAAGCCCGGCGCCCTGCTGAATATCGTGCATGGCGGCGCTGAAGGGACCCTGATCGAGGAAGGCCAACAATGATCAACGAAATCAAGAAAGACGCTCAAGCGCGCATGCAGAAATCCCTGGAGTCTCTGTCCCACGCGTTTGGACAGATTCGTACCGGCAAGGCTCACCCGAGCATTCTGGGCAGCGTGATGGTGCCTTACTACGGTACCGACACCCCGTTGAGCGGCGTCGCCAACGTGACCGTCAAAGACTCCCGTACCCTGCAGGTCGTGGCGTTCGAGCGCAACATGCTCGCCGCAGTCGACAAGGCCATCCAGAGCGCCGGTTTGAACCTCAATCCGACCAACCTGGGCGAGCTGCTGCTGATCTCCATGCCGGCACTGACCGAGGAAACCCGCAAGGGCTTCACCAAGCAGGCTCGCAGTGCTGCGGAAGACGCTCGTGTTGCCGTGCGCAACATTCGTCGCGATGCGCTTGGCGACCTGAAGAAGCTGGTGAAGGACAAGGAAATCAGCGAAGACGAAGAACGTCGTGCCGCTGCCGATATCCAGAAGCTCACCGACAAGGCTGAGGCGGATATCGACGCTGCGACCAAGCAGAAAGAAGCGGACCTGATGGCCGTATAAGGGTCGCGTTTTCATGGAAAAGACTAAGCAGACTGCGCCCTTCGCGGTGCCGCGCCATGTCGCGATTATCATGGATGGTAACAACCGCTGGGCGAAAAAGCGCTTTTTGCCCGGTGTCGCCGGTCATAAGGCCGGCGTCGATGCGGTGCGTGCCGTGATCGAGGTGTGTGCCGAGGCCGGGGTCGAGGTATTGACCCTGTTCGCGTTCTCCAGCGAAAACTGGCAGCGCCCGGCCGATGAGGTCAGTGCCTTGATGGAGTTGTTCTTCAAGGCGCTGCGTCGCGAGGCCAAGCGCCTGAACGACAACAACATCAGTTTGCGCATCATTGGCGACCGTTCGCGCTTCCATCCCGAACTCCAGGCCGCCATGCGCGAGGCTGAAGCCATGACGGTGGGCGCCAATCGCCTGGTCTTGCAGATCGCCGCCAATTACGGTGGTCAGTGGGACATCGCTCAAGCCGCGCAACGCCTGGCTCGTGAAGTCCAGGCCGGGCATCTGCGTCCGGAGGACATCACGCCGGAGCTGCTGCAGACCTGTCTGTCGACGGGTGACCTGCCGCTGCCGGACCTGTGCATCCGCACCGGTGGCGAGCACCGCATCAGCAACTTCCTGCTGTGGCAGCTGGCTTACGCCGAATTGTACTTCTCCGACCTGTTCTGGCCGGACTTCAAACACGACGCCATGCGCAAAGCGCTGGCCGATTTCGCTTCGCGCCAGCGCCGCTTCGGTAAAACGAGCGAGCAGGTCGAAGCTGGAGCCCGGGCTTAATGCTTAAACAACGAATCATCACTGCACTGATCCTGCTGCCGATCGCCCTTTGCGGCTTTTTCCTGCTGGAAGGCTCCGGCTTTGCGCTGTTCATTGGCCTGGTCGTAACCCTGGGCGCATG
Source organism: Pseudomonas sp. HY13-MNA-CIBAN-0226 (assembly GCF_040310305.1). Lineage (NCBI taxonomy): Bacteria > Pseudomonadati > Pseudomonadota > Gammaproteobacteria > Pseudomonadales > Pseudomonadaceae > Pseudomonas > Pseudomonas sp. HY13-MNA-CIBAN-0226. Next base: position 53,029 of record NZ_JBEOPS010000029.1, on the reverse strand, counting down.
GGAGTGGGCTCGCCTGGCGGGCTTTACCGCCCAGCCAGTTCGTGTCGGCTACGCGCTGGCCGTCGCGGTTATGCTGTTTTTCATGCATATATTGCCCGGGCTCGCGCCTTGGGTCCTGGGCGCTGCGGTGCTGTGGTGGGGCGTTGCAACCTATTTGGTGCTGACGTACCCGCGTTCGAGCGGTCATTGGTCGAGCGCCGCCTGCAAGCTGGTGATCGGCCTGCTGGTTCTCCTTCCGGCCTGGCAAGGCCTGATCCTGATCAAGCAGGAGCCTCTGGGCAACTGGCTGATCATGGCGGTGATGGTGCTGGTGTGGGGCGCGGATATCGGGGCTTATTTCTCCGGTCGAGCCTTTGGCAAGCGCAAGTTGGCGCCGCAGGTCAGTCCTGGCAAGAGCTGGGAAGGGGTCTACGGCGGCCTGGCGCTGGCGCTGGTCATTACGTTTTTCGTCGGGCTGGTTCGCGACTGGACGGTTGCAGAACTGCTCAAGGGCTTGATCGGTGCGGCGGTGATCGTATTCATCTCGGTGGTGGGCGACCTCACTGAGAGCATGTTCAAGCGCCAGTCCGGGATCAAGGACAGCAGTAACCTGCTGCCAGGTCACGGTGGGGTGCTGGATCGGATCGACAGCCTGACCGCGGCCATCCCGGTGTTTGCGGTGCTGTTGTGGATGGCGGCACCGTGAGTCGCCCACAGCAGATTACCGTGCTGGGGGCTACGGGCTCGATTGGCCTGAGCACCCTTGACGTCATTGCCCGGCACCCGGATCGCTTCCAGGTGTTTGCCCTCAGCGGGTTCACTCGTCTGAGCGAGCTGCTGGCCTTGTGTGTGCGCCATGCGCCAAGGTTTGCCGTGGTGCCTGAAGTCAACGCCGGTCGACGCCTGCAGGAAGAGTTGCGCGCGGCCGGCCTGTCGACGCAGGTATTGGTCGGCGAAGAGGGCTTGTGCCAGGTCGCAGCCGATCCGCAAGTGGATGCGGTGATGGCTGCCATCGTCGGAGCGGCAGGCTTGCGCCCGACCCTGGCGGCGGTCGAGGCCGGCAAAAAGATCCTGCTGGCTAACAAGGAAGCGCTGGTAATGTCCGGCGCCTTGTTCATGCAGGCGGTGCGCAAGAGCGGCTCGGCACTGTTGCCAATCGACAGTGAGCACAATGCGATCTTCCAATGCATGCCGCGGGATTTCGCCCAGGGCCTGGGTTCGGTCGGGGTTCGTCGTATTTTGCTCACGGCCTCCGGTGGTCCGTTCCGCCAGACGCCGCTGGCTGAGCTTCAACACGTGACGCCAGAGCAGGCCTGCGCTCATCCTAACTGGTCCATGGGGCGCAAGATTTCGGTCGATTCGGCCAGCATGATGAACAAGGGGCTTGAGCTGATCGAAGCCTGCTGGCTGTTCGACGCCAAGCCGTCCCAGGTCGAGGTGGTGATCCACTCGCAAAGTGTCATACATTCCCTGGTCGATTACATAGACGGTTCGGTGTTGGCGCAGTTGGGCAATCCCGATATGCGTACGCCGATCGCCAACGCCCTGGCCTGGCCGGAGCGCATTGACTCGGGTGTGGCGCCGCTGGACCTGTTCGCGATCGCTCGCCTGGACTTCCAGGCGCCTGATGAGGAGCGTTTCCCCTGCCTGCGCCTGGCGCGTCAGGCGGCCGAGGCCGGCAACAGTGCACCGGCCATGCTCAATGCAGCAAATGAGGTGGCGGTAGCCGCGTTTCTCGACGGAAGGATTCGTTATCTGGAAATCGCGAGTATTATCGAACAAGTGTTGAATCTTGAGCCGGTGGTTGCGGTGGAGGATCTCGATGCCGTATTTACGGCAGACGCCAAGGCTCGTGAACTGGCCGGGCAATGGCTGAGTCGCCACGGGCGCTGACACGTGTTGCAATGCGCAAGCCCATGCAGCACTGGATAGGATTGCGGAGAGAATAGATGAGCGCGCTTTACATGATTGTCGGCACCCTGATTGCGTTGGGCGTGCTGGTCACCTTCCACGAGTTCGGCCATTTCTGGGTCGCGCGTCGCTGTGGGGTTAAAGTGCTGCGTTTCTCCGTAGGCTTCGGCATGCCGTTGCTGCGTTGGCACGACAGGCAGGGTACCGAGTTCGTGGTCGCCGCCATTCCGTTGGGCGGCTACGTGAAGATGCTGGACGAGCGCGAAGGCGAAGTGCCGGTCGATCAGCTGGATCAGTCTTTCAATCGCAAGTCCGTACGCCAGCGTATCGCCATCGTGTCCGCGGGCCCGATCGCCAACTTCCTGCTGGCGATGTTTTTCTTCTGGGTGCTCGCCATGCTGGGCAGCGACCAGGTGCGCCCGGTCATCGGTGGTGTCGAGCCCGCCAGCATCGCGGCCAAGGCCGGGCTGACGGCGGGCCAGGAAATTGTTGCAATAGATGGCGAGCCGACTTCCGGCTGGGCCGCGGTTAACCTGCAGCTGGTTCGCAGGTTGGGCGAAAGCGGCGCGTTGCAGCTGGTTGTACGGGATCCGGGTTCCACCAGCGATACCCCGCGCGAGCTGGTGCTGGATAAGTGGCTCAAAGGCGCAGATGAGCCCGATCCGATTCGTTCGCTGGGCATTCGACCGTGGCGCCCGGCTCTGCCGCCGGTGTTGGCCGAACTCGACCCGAAAGGCCCGGCACAGGCTGCCGGCCTGAAGACGGGCGACCGTTTGCTGGCCCTCGATGGCAAGGCCCTCGACGACTGGCAACAAGTGGTGGATACGGTTCGCCTGCGCCCTGACAGCAAGATCGTGTTGCGGGTCGAGCGTGATGGGGCTCCAATCGACGTTCCAGTGACCCTGGCAGCTCGCGGCGAGAGCAAGGCGCCCAGCGGATACCTGGGGGCCGGGGTAAAAGCAGTCGATTGGCCACCAGAGATGATTCGCGAGATCAGTTACGGTCCGGTCGCGGCAATCGGGGAAGGGGCTCGACGTACCTGGACCATGAGCATTCTGACCCTCGATTCGCTCAAGAAAATGTTGTTCGGCGAGCTCTCGGTAAAAAACTTGAGTGGACCGATAACCATTGCTAAAGTGGCGGGCGCTTCTGCCCAGTCGGGTGTCGCTGATTTCCTGAATTTCCTTGCTTATCTGAGTATTAGCCTGGGCGTTCTGAATTTGTTGCCCATTCCAGTACTGGATGGGGGGCATTTGTTGTTTTATCTGATCGAGTGGGTGCGTGGTCGCCCCTTGTCGGATCGGGTGCAGGGTTGGGGGATACAGATCGGTATCAGTTTGGTGGTCGGGGTGATGTTACTTGCCCTGGTCAATGATTTGGGCCGTCTGTAACACTTCGCTGAATTGCGAATCTGCCGCATTTTGCGGCAGTTTGTTTATTGCCAGTTGGAATAAGAAAGGACTTCATGAAACGTCTGCTGCTAACTGCGGTTCTCACCGTATTGATGATCGCCGAAGTTCACGCCGAGTCCTTCACTATCTCTGATATTCGCGTCAATGGCCTCCAGCGGGTCTCCGCGGGTAGTGTCTTTGGTGCCTTGCCGTTGAACGTCGGCGAGCAGGCTGACGATCGTCGCCTGGTGGAATCCACTCGTGCGTTGTTCAAAACCGGTTTCTTTCAAGATATCCAGCTGGGCCGCGATGGCAACGTCCTGGTCATCACGGTAGTCGAGCGTCCGTCGGTCGCCAGTATCGAAATCGAAGGTAACAAGGCGATTTCCACTGAAGACCTGATGAAGGGCCTTAAACAGTCCGGTCTGGCCGAAGGTGAAATCTTCCAGCGCGCCACCCTTGAGGGTGTTCGTAACGAACTGCAGCGCCAGTACGTCGCTCAGGGTCGCTACTCCGCAACCGTCGACACCGAAGTGGTGTCGCAGCCGCGCAACCGCGTCGCGCTGAAGGTCAATATCAACGAGGGCACGGTTGCTGCTATCCAGCACATCAACGTGGTGGGTAACACCGTCTTCCCTGACGAAGACCTGATCGACCTGTTCGAACTCAAGACCACCAACTGGTTGTCGTTCTTCAAGAACGATGACAAGTACGCCCGTGAAAAGCTGTCCGGTGACCTGGAGCGTCTGCGTTCCTACTACCTGGACCGTGGCTACATCAACATGGACATCGCTTCGACCCAGGTGTCGATCACCCCGGACAAGAAGCACGTCTACATCACCGTCAACGTCAACGAAGGCGAGAAATACACCGTTCGTGACGTCAAGCTGAGCGGCGATCTGAAAGTCCCTGAAGACCAGGTCAAATCCCTGCTGCTGGTGCAGAAAGGCCAGGTGTTCTCGCGCAAGCTGATGACCACTACGTCGGAACTGATCACTCGCCGCCTGGGTAACGAAGGCTACACATTCGCCAACGTCAACGGTGTGCCTCAGCCGCACGATGACGACCACACGGTCGACATCACCTTCGCCGTGGACCCGGGCAAGCGCGCCTACGTCAACCGCATCAACTTCCGTGGCAACACCAAGTCCGAAGACGAAGTGCTGCGTCGTGAAATGCGCCAGATGGAAGGTGGCTGGGCTTCGACCTACCTGATCGACCAGTCCAAGACCCGTCTTGAACGCCTGGGCTTCTTCAAGGAAGTCAACGTTGAAACGCCAGCAGTACCGGGCGTCGACGATCAGGTGGACGTGAACTACAGCGTGGAAGAGCAGGCCTCCGGTTCCATCACCGCCAGTGTCGGTTTCGCCCAGAGTGCCGGTTTGATCCTCGGCGGCTCGATCACCCAGAACAACTTCCTGGGTACCGGTAACAAGGTCAGCATCGGCCTGACCCGCAGTGAATACCAGAGCCGCTATAACTTCGGTTATGTCGACCCGTACTGGACTGCTGATGGCGTGAGCCTGGGTTACAACGCTTTCTACCGCACGACCGACTATGACAATCTCGAAACTGATATCGCCAGCTATGCGGTAGACAGCCTGGGTGCCGGCGTGAGCGTGGGTTACCCGATCAGCGAGACGTCGCGCCTGACCTTCGGCCTGACCGCACAGCAGGACACGATCAAGACCGGTGTCTACACCGTTGATGAAATTTTCGACTTCGTGGACAAGGAGGGTGACAAGTACCTGAACTTCAAGGCGTCGGCCGGCTGGTCCGAGTCGACCCTGAACAAGGGCGTGCTGGCTACCCGTGGTCGTTCCCAGAGCCTGACCCTGGAAACCACTACGCCGGGCAGCGACCTGTCGTTCTTCAAGCTCGACTACCGTGGCCAGTTGTTCCAGCCGCTGAGCGAGAACTACACCATGCGCCTGCACACTGAATTGGGTTATGGCGACGGTTACGGTTCGACCGATGGCTTGCCATTCTATGAAAACTACTATGCTGGTGGTTTCAACTCGGTTCGTGGCTTCAAGGACAGCACCCTGGGTCCTCGCAGTACGCCAAGTCGTGGCACCAACCCGGGTACCGCAGAAGATCCGGACCAGGATCCACTGCCGTTCGGTGGTAACGTCCTGATCCAGGGCGGCGTGGAACTGCTGTTCCCACTGCCGTTCGTCAAGGATCAACGCTCCCTGCGGACTTCGGTCTTCTGGGACGTGGGTAACGTGTTCGACTCGCAGTGCAAGGACACTACCAATGCTGACGGCTCGGAGTCCCGCACCAAGTGCAACGACATCAGCCTGAGCAACATGGCCAGTTCCGTCGGTGTCGGTGTGACCTGGGTCACCGCACTGGGTCCGTTGAGCTTCGCTTTGGCCATGCCAGTGAAGAAACCGGATGATGCTGAGACTCAAGTGTTCCAATTCTCCCTCGGCCAGACGTTCTAAGCGTCTGACCCAAGATAACGACAATGGATTTTGTAGGAGTGCATCGTGCGTAAGTTGACTCAATTGGTTCTCCTGGCAACCGTACTGGTCGCAGGTCCGGCTTTTGCCGACATGAAAATCGCGGTCCTGAACTATCAGATGGCCTTGCTCGAATCTGACGCGGCCAAGAAGTACGCCGTGGATGCCGAGAAGAAGTTCGGTCCTCAGCTGTCCAAGCTCAAGACCCTGGAAAGCAGTGCCAAGGGCATTCAGGACCGCCTGATGGCCGGTGGCGACAAGATGCAGCAAGGCGAGCGTGAGCGCCTGGAGCTTGAGTTCAAGCAAAAGGCCCGTGATTTCCAGTTCCAGTCCAAGGAGCTGAACGAAGCCAAAGCCGTTGCTGACCGTGAAATGCTGAAGCAGCTCAAGCCAAAACTGGACAGCGCTGTGGAAGAAGTCATCAAGAAAGGTGCTTTTGACCTGGTCTTCGAGCGTGGCGCAGTGATCGATGTCAAACCTCAGTACGACATCACTCGCCAGGTTATCGAGCGCATGAATCAGCTGAAGTAATCCATGACAGCGACTATGAAGCTCGGCCAATTGGCCGAGTTCCTCGGCGCCACCCTGCGTGGCGACCCGGAGAAAGAAATTACTGGGCTAGCCACTTTGCAAGAGGCTGGCCCAGCTCAGTTGAGCTTTCTGGCAAACCCTCAGTATCGCAAGTACCTGGCTGATTGCCGGGCTGCAGCGTTGTTGCTCAAAGCCGCAGATGCGGACGGGTTTGCCGGTAACGTACTGGTGGTGCCGGATCCGTACCTGGCCTACGCGCGGATTTCCCATCTGTTCGATCCCAAGCCGAAGGCGCCTGCCGGCATTCATCCGACCGCCGTCATCGCTGCCGATGCTGTGGTTGACCCGGCAGCGAGCATCGGTGCATTCGCGGTGATCGAAAGTGCGGCGCGTATTGCCGCCGGCGTGACGGTTGGCGCACATTGCTTCATCGGGGCGCGCAGCGAAATCGGCGAAGGTGGCTGGTTGGCACCGCGAGTGACGCTGTACCACGACGTTCGCATTGGCAAACGGGTCGTGATTCAGTCGGGCGCAGTGCTGGGCGGCGAAGGTTTTGGTTTCGCCAACGAGAAAGGCGTTTGGCAGAAGATCGCCCAGATCGGCGGTGTGCTGGTCGGTGATGACGTCGAGATCGGGGTCAATACCGCGATCGACCGTGGTGCGCTCGCCGATACGGTACTTGGCAATGGCGTGAAGCTCGACAACCAGATTCAGATCGCCCACAACGTACAAATTGGCGATCACACCGCCATGGCGGCGTGCGTGGGGATCTCCGGCAGCACCAAGATCGGCAAGCATTGCATGCTCGCCGGTGGCGTGGGGCTGGTGGGGCATATCGAAATTTGCGACAACGTTTTCATCACCGGGATGACCATGGTGACCCATTCGATTACCGAAAAGGGTGCCTATTCTTCCGGTACGGCGATGCAGCCGGCAGCCGAGTGGCGCAAAAGCGCGGCACGCATCCGTCAGCTCGATGACATCGCGCGGCGTTTGCGTCAGCTGGAAAAGCGTGCAGGGGAAGTGACCCCTGACGGTAATGCTTCATCAGATGGCTGATACCATTTCCATATCAAGTGTGCACAGCCGCTAGACTGCCTCCTTGATTTGCTAGAGGGGTGCGCTTTTAGTCGCGCGCTCCCAATCTTTACATAGGCTTCCCCCCGAAATGATGGACATCAACGAGATTCGCGAATACCTGCCTCACCGTTACCCGTTCCTGCTGGTGGACCGGGTCGTGGATCTGGATGTGGAAGGCAAGCGCATTCGCGCCTACAAGAATGTCAGCATCAACGAACCGTTCTTCAACGGTCACTTCCCGGCGCACCCAATCATGCCGGGCGTACTGATCATTGAAGCAATGGCTCAGGCTGCCGGGATCCTTGGTTTCAAAATGCTCGACGTGAAACCAGCCGACGGCACCCTCTACTACTTCGTCGGTTCGGACAAACTGCGCTTCCGCCAGCCAGTGCTGCCGGGCGATCAGTTGATCCTTGAAGCCAAGTTCCTGAGCTGCAAGCGTCAGATCTGGAAGTTCGAGTGCCAGGCTTCGGTGGACGGCAAGCCAGTGTGCTCCGCTGAAATCATCTGCGCGGAACGCAAACTATGAGTTTGATTGACCCTCGCGCAATCATCGATCCGACGGCCGTACTGGCCGACGACGTCGAGGTCGGCCCTTGGTCGATCGTCGGCGCTGGTGTGGAAATCGGCGAGGGGACAGTGATCGGGCCGCATGTGATTCTCAAGGGCCCGACCCGCATTGGTAAACACAATCGCATCTACCAGTTTTCCTCGGTAGGCGAAGACACGCCGGACCTGAAATACAAGGGCGAAGAAACTCGCCTGGTGATCGGCGACCACAACGTCATTCGCGAAGGCGTGACGATTCACCGTGGGACTGTTCAGGACCGTTCGGAAACGACCCTGGGTGATCACAACCTGATCATGGCCTATGCCCATATCGGCCACGACAGTGTCATCGGCAACCACTGCATCCTGGTCAACAACACCGCGCTGGCGGGGCATGTGCATGTGGAGGACTGGGCGATCCTGTCCGGCTTCACCCTGGTGCATCAGTATTGCCATATCGGCGCCCACAGCTTTTCCGGCATGGGCACCGCCATTGGCAAGGACGTCCCGGCGTACGTCACGGTGTTCGGCAACCCGGCCGAAGCCCGCAGCATGAACTTCGAAGGCATGCGCCGCCGCGGTTTCAGTGAAGAAGCCATTCATGCCCTGCGTCGCGCCTACAAGGTCGTGTACCGCCAGGGCCTGACGGTCGAGCAGGCACTGACCGAACTGGGCGAGGCCTCGGCGCAGTTCCCGGAAGTCGCAGTGTTCCGTGACTCGATCCAGTCTTCGACCCGCGGCATAACCCGTTAATCATGGCTAACTTGCGTATCGCGCTGGTAGCGGGTGAGGCTTCCGGTGACATTCTGGGCGCGGGTCTCATGCGCGCGCTCAAGGTTCAGCACCCGGCGGTAGAGTTCATTGGCGTCGGCGGGCCGTTGATGGAGGCCGAGGGTCTCGTTTCCTACTTCCCCATGGAACGCCTGTCGGTCATGGGCCTGGTGGAAGTGCTGGGCCGTCTGCGTGAGCTGCTGGCCCGGCGCAAGAAGCTGGTCGGCGATCTCATCGCCGAGAAACCGGATGTGTTCATCGGCATCGATGCCCCGGATTTCAACCTCAATATCGAACTCAAGCTGCGTCAGGCCGGGATCAAGACCGTGCACTACGTCAGCCCTTCGGTCTGGGCCTGGCGTCAGAAGCGCGTGCTAAAGATTCGCGAAGGCTGTGACCTGATGCTCACGCTGTTCCCGTTCGAAGCCAAATTCTATGAAGAGAAGGGCGTGCCGGTGCGTTTTGTCGGGCACTCCCTGGCCGATGCGATTCCGCTTGAGGCCGATCGCGCCGCCGCGCGGGCCGAGCTCGGCTTGCCGGACGGCCCTCTGGTTGCGCTGATGCCGGGCAGTCGTGGCGGTGAAGTCGGGCGTCTTGGCGAGCTGTTCCTCGATACTGCCCAGCGCCTGCGCGCCATGCGTCCGGGTGTGCGATTTGTCATGCCGTGCGCCAGCCCGCAGCGTCGGGCCCAGCTGGAAGCGATGCTGGCCGGGCGGGATTTGCCCCTGACGCTGCTCGATGGTCAATCCCATCTTGCACTGGCCGCCTGCAACGCGGTGTTGATCGCGTCCGGAACGGCTACGCTTGAAGCGTTGTTGTACAAACGGCCCATGGTGGTGGCCTATCGCCTGGCACCGCTGACGTTCTGGATTCTCAAGCGCATGGTCAAAAGCCCCTATGTGTCTTTGCCTAACCTGCTGGCCCAGCGCCTGCTGGTGCCGGAATTGCTCCAGGATGATGCGACGGTCGAAGCCCTGGCCCAGACCTTGTCCCCCCTGATCGAAGGCGGGGAAGAGCAAACCCGCGGCTTCGACGAAATTCACCGGACCTTGCGTCTGGACGCCTCCAACCAGGCGGCAGATGCCGTGCTGAAACTGATTGGCCAAGTACAATGAGCAAGACAAGCATGCAGATGGGACTGGATTTCACCTTGGTCGCAGAAGTCGAAGAACTGGTTGCCGGCGTCGATGAAGTCGGTCGCGGTCCGCTCTGCGGGGCCGTGGTGACGGCTGCGGTAATCCTCGATCCGAACCGTCCGATCCTCGGCCTTAACGACTCGAAGAAGCTCACCGAGGCCCGTCGCGAAAAACTCTACGATGAAATCTGCGAAAAGGCTCTGAGCTGGTGCATTGCCCGGGCCGAAGTCGAGGAAATCGACGAGCTGAACATTCTTCACGCCACCATGCTGGCAATGCAGCGCGCCATCGAGGGCCTGCACATCCAGCCCAAGCTGGCGATGATCGATGGCAATCGCTGCCCGAAATTGTCCATGCGCGCCGAAGCGGTGGTGCAGGGCGACGGCAAGGTGCCTGCGATTGCAGCGGCATCGATCCTGGCCAAGGTCAGCCGCGACCGTGAAATGGCTGCTTTCGAATTGATTTACCCGGGTTACGGCATTGGCGGCCACAAAGGCTACCCGACCCCCGTTCATCTGGAAGCCCTGGCCCGCCTGGGACCAACGCCGATTCACCGGCGTTCGTTCGCCCCGGTACGCCTGGCGTATGAGGCTCGTGAGAGCCTGATCGAGAGTTAGTCGCAAGGCTGATGTTTTCGCCAAGGCCCGGTACAATCCGGGCCTTGTTGTTTTCGAGCTCACAGACAGGATCACCATGCCGGCTTCATTCGTTCATCTACGCCTGCACACTGAATACTCCCTGGTCGACGGTCTGGTGCGGATCAAACCGCTGGTCAAGACCCTGGTCGGCATGAACATGCCTGCCGTGGCGGTCACCGACCAGAACAACATGTGCTCTCTGGTCAAATTCTATAAAGCAGCCATGGGCGCAGGCATCAAGCCGATCTGCGGCGCCGACCTGTGGCTGTCCAACAAGGACCCGGACAATGCCTTGAGCAGGATCAGCCTGCTGGCGATGAACGCCGTGGGTTATCGCAACCTGACTGAACTGATCTCCCGGGGCTTCATCGACGGCCAGCGCAATGGTTCGATCATCATCGAGCGCGAGTGGGTGGCCGAGGCCAGCGAAGGCCTGATCATGTTGTCGGCGGCCAAGGAAGGCGAAATCGGCCTGGCCATGCTCAGTGGCAATCCGGCGGAAGCGGAAACCCTGGCACGGGAATGGATGGCGGTGTTCCCGGACCGCTTCTATCTGGAAATCCAGCGCACCAACCGTCCCAACGACGAAGAGCAACTGCACGGTGCCGTCGCCCTGGCCGAGAAAATCGGTGCACCGCTGGTGGCGACCAACGATGTGCGGTTCATCAAGCAGGAAGATTTTGCCGCCCACGAAACCCGGGTCTGTATCGGTGAGGGCCGGGCCCTCGACGATCCCCGGCGCTCGAAAAACTACAGCGACCAGCAGTACCTCAAAAGTGCCGAGGAAATGGCCGAGCTGTTCAGCGACATCCCCGAAGCGCTGGAAAACACCGTCGAGATCGCCCGGCGTTGCAACATCGAAGTGAAGCTGGGCAAGCACTTCCTGCCCAACTTCCCGATTCCCGATGGCATGACCATCGACGAATATTTCCGCAAGGTGTCCTTTGACGGCCTGGAAGACCGCCTCACCGTCCTGCTGCCCAGGGATACCACCGAGGACTACGAAGCCAAGCGCCAGGTGTATGTCGACCGGTTGAATTTCGAACTGGATATCATCATCCAGATGGGTTTCCCCGGTTACTTCCTGATCGTGATGGACTTCATCCAGTGGGCCAAGAGCAACGGTGTGCCGGTAGGCCCTGGCCGGGGCTCGGGTGCCGGCTCGCTGGTGGCCTATGTGCAGAAGATCACCGACCTTGATCCTCTGGAATACGACCTGCTGTTCGAACGTTTCCTCAACCCGGAACGGGTATCCATGCCCGACTTCGACGTCGACTTCTGCATGGACGGTCGTGACCGGGTCATCGAGTACGTGGCCGAGAAGTACGGACGTAACGCGGTAAGCCAGATCATCACCTTCGGCTCCATGGCCGCCAAGGCTGTGGTCCGGGACGTGGCGCGGGTGCAGGGCAAGTCCTACGGCCTGGCGGATCGTCTGTCGAAGATGATCCCGTTCGAAGTCGGCATGACCCTGGAAAAAGCCTACGAACAGGAAGAAATCCTGCGCGACTTCATCAAGGTCGATGAAGAAGCCGCAGAAATCTGGGAGATGGCGCGCAAGCTTGAAGGCGTGGTGCGTAACGTCGGCAAGCACGCCGGTGGTGTGGTTATCGCCCCGACCAAGCTCACTGACTTCTCGCCCATTTATTGCGACGAAGCCGGCGATGGCCTGGTAACCCAGTTCGACAAGGACGACGTCGAGGCCGCTGGCCTGGTGAAGTTCGACTTCCTGGGGCTACGGACCCTGACGGTCATCGACTGGGCGCTGAAAACCATCAACCGCGACCGTGCCAAGGTCGATGAAGCGCCCCTGGACATCGCCTTCATTCCGCTGGATGACAAACCGACCTACCAGTTGCTGCAAAAAGCCGAAACCACAGCGGTGTTCCAGCTTGAGTCGCGCGGCATGAAGGAGCTGATCAAGAAGCTCAAGCCCGACTGCCTCGAAGACTTGATCGCACTGGTGGCCCTGTTCCGTCCGGGGCCGTTGCAGTCAGGCATGGTTGACGACTTTATCAACCGCAAGCACGGTCGCGCGGAACTGGCGTACCCGCACTCGGACTACCAGTACGAGGGCCTCAAGCCGGTACTGGCACCGACTTACGGCATCATCCTGTATCAGGAACAGGTGATGCAGATTGCCCAGGTCATGGCTGGTTACACTTTGGGCGGGGCGGACATGCTCCGGCGCGCCATGGGCAAGAAAAAACCCGAGGAAATGGCCAAGCAGCGCGGCGGTTTCATCGAAGGTTGCGCGACCAACAATATCGATGCCGACCTGGCGGGTAACATCTTCGACCTGGTGGAGAAGTTCGCCGGTTACGGCTTCAACAAGTCTCACTCCGCAGCCTATGGCCTTGTGTCGTACCAGACCGCATGGCTGAAGACACATTACCCGGCGCCGTTCATGGCTGCGGTACTGTCGGCGGACATGCACAACACCGACAAGGTCGTGACCTTGATCGAAGAAATTCGCACCATGAAGCTGCGTCTCGACGCGCCGGATGTGAATACTTCGGAGTTCAAGTTCACGGTGAACGAAGAAGGCCGGATTATTTACGGCCTTGGTGCGATCAAGGGCGTGGGTGAGGGGCCGGTGGAAGCCATCACCGAGGCACGCCAGGATGGGCCGTTCAAGGACCTGTTCGATTTCTGCGCCCGGGTCGATCTCAAGCGCATCAACAAACGTACCCTGGACGGTTTGATCCGCAGCGGTGCGCTGGATCGCCTGGGACCGTATTTCCACGACGAGCCCAAAGCCTATCAAGCGAGCATCGACCAGAATCGTGCCGTGTTGCTCAATGCTATGGAAGGGGCTATCAAGGCGGCGGAACAGACCGCGCGCACCCACGACAGTGGCCACGCCGACCTGTTTGGTGGCCTGTTCGTCGAAGAGGATGCGGATGTTTACGCCAACCATCGCAAGGCCAAGGAACTGACCCTCAAGGAACGCCTCAAGGGCGAGAAAGATACCTTGGGCCTGTACCTCACCGGCCACCCGATCGACGAATACGAAGGCGAGATCCGCCGTTTTGCCCGCCAGCGCATCATTGACCTGAAGCCGGCACGCGATACCCAGACCGTGGCCGGCATGATCATCGCGCTGCGGGTGATGAAGAACAAAAAGGGCGACAAGATGGGGTTCATTACCCTGGACGACCGCTCCGGCCGCATTGAAGCCTCATTGTTTGCCGAGGCGTTCCATTCCGCGCAATCGTTGTTGCAGACCGACGCGATGGTGGTGGTCGAAGGCGAGGTCAGCAACGATGATTTTTCCGGCGGCCTGCGCCTGCGGGTCAAGCGGGTGATGAGCATGGAAGATGCGCGCACCAACCTGGCCGAAAGCCTGCGCCTGAAGTTGCAGACCAAGGACTTGAAGGGCGATCAGCTACGCTGGCTGGGTGAATTGTTCAAGCGCCATCGCGGCGCGTGTCCTATTACCATGGAATACACGAGCCCCGATGCCAAGGCCTTGCTGCAGTTTGGCGAGACCTGGCGAATCGACCCGGCGGATGCGTTGATTCAAGCCTTGCGTGACCAGTTCGGGCGAGACAACGTCTTCCTCCAATACCGTTGACGGCCAGGTGCCGCTCTTGCAGAAGAGAGCAGCCCTGATCTCGACCCAATTTTTAATCTCGACCTGAACGCGCCTGTCCCTTATGGTAGGGCGCGAATAGACAACCGGCCGGCCCAAGCTCACTTGGACGTCGACCCAAGACGGACGCCTATGAACCCGAATTTTCTAGATTTCGAACAGCCGATCGCCGACCTTCAAGCCAAGATCGAAGAGTTGCGCTTGGTCGGTAATGACAATTCGCTGAATATCGGCGATGAGATCTCCCGCCTTCAGGACAAGAGCAGCACCTTGACCGAGGACATCTTCGGCAAGCTGACCAGCTGGCAGATTGCACGTCTGGCGCGTCACCCGAAACGTCCATACACCCTCGATTACATCGAGCACATCTTCACCGAGTTCGATGAACTGCACGGCGACCGTCACTTTTCCGACGACGCTGCCATCGTGGGCGGCATTGCCCGTCTGGACGACCAGCCGGTGATGATCATCGGTCACCAGAAAGGCCGTGAAGTGCGCGAGAAGGTTCGCCGCAACTTCGGCATGCCGCGCCCTGAGGGCTACCGCAAGGCGTGCCGCCTGATGGAAATGGCTGAACGCTTCAAGATGCCAATCCTGACGTTCATCGATACGCCGGGCGCTTACCCGGGCATCGATGCTGAAGAGCGCAACCAGAGCGAAGCGATTGCCTGGAACCTGCGAGTCATGGCACGCCTGAAAACCCCAATCATCGCCACCGTGATCGGTGAAGGTGGTTCCGGTGGTGCACTGGCGATCGGTGTTTGCGATCAGTTGAACATGCTGCAGTATTCGACTTATGCAGTGATTTCGCCGGAAGGCTGCGCGTCGATCCTGTGGAAAACTGCCGAAAAGGCACCGGATGCTGCTGAAGCCATGGGCATCACCGCCGAGCGCCTCAAAGGCTTGGGTATCGTCGACAAGGTAATCGGCGAGCCTCTGGGCGGCGCTCACCGCGACCCGGCCACAGCGGCCGCGTCCATCCGTGCAGAGCTGAGCTCGCAACTGGCGATGTTGAAGAAGTTCGATAGCGAAGCGCTGCTGGCTCGTCGTTACGAGCGTCTGATGAGCTACGGTCTCTAAATCACGCAATACCCCTGTAGGAGCTGCCGAAGGCTGCGATCTTTTGAAAGCAACATCAAAAGATCGCAGCCTTCGGCAGCTCCTACAGGATTTGAACGATATGAGTCAGCCCATGACTGATCTGCCTGCAAGGTTGCTCCTGCACCTTACGCCCTGGCGCAATGCCGCTCGTTGGCACATCGCCTTCTCCGGCGGCCTCGACTCCACCGTCCTGCTGCACCTGCTCGCCCATCTTGCAAAAAATCACTCCCTGCCGGCGCTGAGCGCCATCCATGTCCATCACGGCCTCCAGGCTGCGGCTGACGCGTGGCCGCAGCATTGCCGGTCAGTCTGCAACGAGCTGGGTGTGCCCCTACAGGTCGTTCGGGTGCAGGTGGAACCCGGCGCCAGCCTTGAGCGCGCCGCCCGGGAAGCTCGCTATGGGGCGTTCGTGGCGGCGACTGGGGCCGACGAGTTACTGCTGACTGCCCAGCACCGCGACGATCAGGCCGAAACCCTGTTGTTTCGGTTGATCCGCGGGGCCGGGGTGCGCGGCCTGGCGGGAATGCCTTCACAGCGAACCCTGGGGCGCGGCCATCTGTTGCGTCCGTTGCTCGATGTCACTCGCAGCGAGCTTGAGTTCTACGCGGCGGAGCATCAGTTGCGCTGGATCGATGACCCTTCGAACCAGGACCGGCAGTTCTCGCGCAACTACCTGCGTCATCAGGTTTTGCCGGTCATGATCGAGCGCTGGCCGCAAGCAGTGACCACCATGGCCCGCAGCGCGGCACACCTGCGGGAAGCGCAGGACTTGCTTGATGAGCTGGCGCACATGGATCTGGCCAGCGCCCGCACGGTCAGTGTTTTCGACTGGTTGGGCGTGCCCTCGCTGGAGTTGGCAGCGCTTGCGGGACTTTCCGCCGCGCGCCAGCGCAATGCGCTGAGTGGCTGGCTTGCGGCACTCACCCAGCTGCCCGACAGCGACCATTGGTCGGGTTGGGAGAACCTGCGCGATGCCGCCCCCGATGCCCGGCCGATCTGGCGCCTGGCCCAGGGCGAATTACATCGCACGGGCGGGCGGATCTGGTGGTTGGCCGGCAGCTGGCTACGTCCGGCAACCGACGCCGTGGCCTGGAATGATCCCTCCCAGCCACTGGTGCTGCCGGATAACGGCGTGCTTAATTTCAACGGTCGGATTCCCGATGGTCCGTTGCAAATCCGCTATCGTCAGGGGGGTGAGGTCATGGCTGTGGCCGACCGAGGTCATCGCGATCTCAAGCGCCTGCTCAACGAAAGGCATGTCCCGGGGTTTGTGCGTGGCAGATTGCCGCTGCTCTACCGAGGCGAGCAATTGCTTGGGGTGGCCAACTTGCGGGACTTGAGTGGCTGCGCGCGGGACGGCTGGCATTTGCATTGGGCTCCACTAAGCGAAGATCAAGGTTTGAGCTGAAAGGGGCTTTCCGGTAGACTACGCTCCCTTCTTGATACAACTTCTGTGGATTCGCCTGAATCGCAGGAGTTGCCGATTACCAAGCAGTCTTTGCTGGGCGATTCCAAAAAATGTGTAGCGAGCAACCTACCGGTGTTTCATCTACCGGTCTGTCCCAACGCGGCGGTTTTTTTGAAAGGTGCACTGTGATTAATGCAGGTGATCGGGGGCTTCGGCCTTCCTTCGCTTTCCCCGGCGGCTCGGACCGCTTTAACGCAGACTTCTAGGGTTTTTCATGACGCGCTACATATTCGTCACGGGCGGTGTTGTTTCTTCATTGGGGAAAGGCATTGCATCGGCTTCACTGGCGGCGATCCTGGAGGCGCGGGGACTTAAGGTCACCATGCTGAAGCTGGACCCGTACATCAACGTCGACCCGGGCACCATGAGCCCGTTCCAGCACGGTGAAGTGTTCGTCACCCACGACGGCGCCGAGACCGACCTGGACCTGGGCCACTACGAGCGGTTCATCCGCACGACCATGACCCAGAACAACAACTTCACCACCGGCCGTGTCTACGAGCACGTGCTGCGCAAAGAGCGTCGTGGTGACTACCTGGGTGCAACCATCCAGGTGATCCCGCACATCACCGACGAAATCAAGCGCCGCATCATCAAGGGCGCCGGCGATGCCGACGTGGCCATGGTCGAGATCGGTGGCACCGTGGGTGACATCGAGTCGCAACCGTTCCTCGAAGCCATCCGTCAATTGCGTTTCGAAGTCGGCGCCAAGCGCGCGATGCTGATGCACCTGACGCTGGTGCCGTACATCGCCACTGCTGGCGAGACCAAGACCAAGCCAACCCAGCATTCGGTCAAGGAGCTGCGCTCCATCGGCCTGCAGCCAGACGTGCTGGTATGCCGCTCCGATCACCCGATCGACATCTCGTCGCGTCGCAAGATCGCCCAGTTCACCAACGTTGAAGAACGTGCGGTGATCGCGCTGGAAGACGCCGACACCATCTACAAGATTCCGGGCATCCTGCATTCGCAAGGCCTGGATGATTTTGTCGTCGAGCGTTTCGGCCTGCAATGTGGCGGTGCCGACCTGTCCGAGTGGGAAGCCGTGGTCGACGCCAAGCTCAACCCTGAGCATGAAGTCACCATCGCCATGGTCGGCAAGTACATGGAACTGCTGGACGCCTACAAGTCGCTGATCGAAGCGATGAGTCACGCCGGCATCAGTAACCGCACCAAGGTCAACCTGCGCTACATCGATTCCGAAGACATCGAGAACCAGGGGACTGCGCTGCTGGAAGGCGTCGATGCGATCCTCGTACCTGGCGGCTTCGGCCTGCGGGGCGTGGAAGGCAAGATTACTGCCGTTCAATTCGCTCGCGAAAACAAGGTTCCGTACCTGGGTATCTGCCTGGGCATGCAAGTGGCCGTGATCGAGTTCGCTCGTAACGTGCTGGGCTGGAAAGATGCCAACTCCACCGAGTTCGATCGTGCCAGCGGCCACCCGGTCGTGGGTCTGATCACCGAGTGGGAAGATGCCACCGGCGCCGTCGAAACCCGTACCGAAACCTCCGACCTGGGCGGCACCATGCGTCTTGGTGCGCAGGATTGCCTGCTTGAGCCGGGTTCCCTGGTGCATGATTGCTATGCCAAGGACGTGATCGTAGAGCGTCACCGTCATCGCTACGAAGTGAACAACAACCTGCTGCCGCAAATCATGGAAGCCGGTCTGAAAATCTCCGGTCGCTCCGGTGATGGCGCGTTGGTCGAAGTGGTCGAAGCTCCGGATCATCCATGGTTCGTCGCCTGCCAGTTCCACCCTGAGTTCACCTCGACGCCGCGCGACGGTCACCCGTTGTTCAGCGGTTTTGTCAAAGCTGCTTTGGCTCAACACCAGAAGAAGGCGTAAACCTGATGGCGCAGAAGATCATCCGCGTAGGCGATATCGAGATTGCCAACGACAAGCCAATGGTGCTGTTCGGTGGCATGAACGTGCTGGAAAGCCGCGACATGGCGATGCAGGTCTGCGAAGAATACGTAAAGGTCACCGAGAAACTCGGTATCCCTTACGTGTTCAAGGCCAGCTTCGACAAGGCCAACCGGTCTTCTGTGACCTCTTACCGTGGCCCGGGCCTGGAAGAGGGCATGCGCATCTTCCAGGACATCAAGCAAGCCTTTGGCGTGCCGATCATCACCGACGTCCATGAGCCTGATCAGGCTGCGGTCGTCGCTGAAGTCTGCGACATCATTCAGCTGCCGGCCTTCCTGTCGCGCCAGACCGATCTGGTCGTCGCGATGGCCAAGACCAATGCAGTGATCAACATCAAGAAAGCCCAGTTTCTCGCGCCTCAGGAAATGAAACACATCCTGAACAAGTGCGTGGAAGCAGGTAACGATCAACTGATCCTCTGCGAGCGTGGTTCGAGCTTCGGCTACAACAACCTCGTGGTCGACATGCTCGGCTTCGGCATCATGAAGCAGTTCGAATACCCGGTATTTTTCGACGTGACCCACGCGTTGCAAATGCCCGGTGGTCGTGCCGATTCCGCCGGCGGCCGCCGTGCACAGGTTCTGGATTTGGCCAAGGCGGGCATGAGCCAGTCGCTGGCGGGTCTGTTCCTCGAAGCTCACCCGGACCCGGACAACGCCAAGTGCGACGGCCCTTGCGCCTTGCGCCTGGACAAACTGGAGCCATTCCTGGCCCAGCTCAAAGCTTTGGACGAACTGGTGAAGAGTTTTCCGACGGTAGAAACCGCGTAATCCTCATTTCTCCGGTAAAGTACCGCACGATTTGTTGCTCAGGCCCTCGGGCCTGAGCCTTATCGTCCGCAAGTCTGCCCGCTGTACACCACTTGCCGACGGTAAAAGATTTCCTCTAGCTGCGTCGTTTTCGTCAACTTTGGAGTGTTTACAACAATGGCAAAAATCGTCGACATCAAAGGTCGTGAAGTTCTCGACTCCCGTGGCAATCCCACCGTGGAAGCGGATGTGCTTCTCGATAACGGCATCATCGGTAGCGCGTGCGCGCCGTCCGGTGCTTCCACTGGCTCGCGCGAAGCGCTCGAGCTGCGTGATGGCGACAAGAGCCGTTACCTGGGCAAAGGCGTTCTGAAAGCCGTCGCCAACATCAACGGTCCGATCCGTGACCTGTTGAAAGGTACAGACCCAAGCGACCAGAAAGCGCTGGATCACGCGATGATCAAGCTTGATGGCACTGAAAACAAAGGCTCCCTGGGCGCCAACGCGATCCTCGCTGTTTCCCTGGCAGCCGCCAAGGCCGCCGCACAGGACCAGGACCTGCCGCTGTACGCTCACATCGCCAACCTGAACGGTACCCCGGGTGTTTACTCCATGCCGGTTCCGATGATGAACATCATCAACGGCGGCGAGCACGCGGATAACAACGTCGACATCCAGGAATTCATGGTTCAGCCGGTCGGCGCCAAGTCTTTCTCGGAAGGCCTGCGCATGGGCACCGAGATCTTCCATCACCTCAAAGCTGTCCTGAAGGCCCGTGGCCTGAGCACTGCAGTGGGTGACGAAGGTGGTTTCGCACCGAACCTGGCTTCCAACGAAGACGCTTTGAAAGTGATCTCCGAGGCCGTGGCCAACGCCGGTTACACGTTGGGCACCGACGTGACCCTGGCTCTGGACTGCGCCGCCAGCGAGTTCTACGAAGATGGCAAGTACAACCTGTCCGGCGAAGGCCAGGTGTTCACCGCCGAAGGTTTTGCCGACTACCTCAAGGGCCTGACCGAGCGTTACCCGATCATCTCGATCGAAGACGGCCTGGACGAGTCCGACTGGGCTGGCTGGAAAATCCTCACCGACAAAATCGGCGAGAAGACCCAGCTGGTAGGTGACGACCTGTTCGTGACCAACACCAAGATCCTGAAAGAAGGCATCGATAAGAAGATTGCCAACTCTATCCTGATCAAGTTCAACCAGATCGGCACCCTGACCGAAACCCTGGAAGCCATCCAGATGGCCAAGGCCGCTGGTTACACTGCCGTGATCTCGCACCGCTCCGGCGAAACCGAAGATTCGACCATTGCCGACCTGGCCGTGGGCACTGCAGCGGGCCAGATCAAGACCGGCTCCCTGTGCCGTTCGGATCGGGTATCCAAGTACAACCAACTGCTGCGTATCGAAGAGCAGTTGAACGGCAAGGCCAAGTACAACGGTCGCAGCGAATTCCGCGGTTGATCATCTACTGATGTAAAGTCAGCGGATTGTGGTGAAAAAATCGCAACGGCGATGGATTTGCCACTAATCTGATGCCTTATCAGCACAAGCCTGGGTCTTCCAGGCTTCGTGCTATCAGATGCTTCAAGTTTTGGCATGGCTGCCTTTTTCACTGGAAACCCGATATTCGATGCGCAGTCCCAATTGGTTGTTTCTCGTCTTGCTCCTGTTGCTGGCTGGCCTGCAGTACCGCCTTTGGGTGGGTAATGGCAGCCTGGCGCAAGTGGCCGAGCTGACTCAGCAGATCGCCGATCAGCACGCTGAGAACGAAGGCTTGCTGGAACGCAATCGGGTCATGGACGCAGAAGTCAGTGAGTTGAAAAAAGGCATGGAGACCGTTGAAGAGCGGGCTCGCCATGAGTTGGGCATGGTCAAGGACGGTGAAACCCTTTACCAGTTGGCTCAATGAATTCCTCGGTACCGGCCTTCTGGGCCGTGATTCCTGCCGCGGGCGTCGGTGCCCGTATGGCCGCGGACCGTCCCAAGCAATACTTGCAACTGGGCGGGCGCACTATTCTTGAACACAGCCTTGGCTGTTTCCTTGACCATCCTGGCCTTAAGGGGTTGGTGGTCAGTCTTGCTGTTGATGATCCCTTTTGGCCCAACCTTGAATGCGCGAGCGATGCGCGCATTCAGCGAGTCGAGGGCGGTGCCGAACGTT
Source organism: Pseudomonas sp. HY13-MNA-CIBAN-0226 (assembly GCF_040310305.1). Lineage (NCBI taxonomy): Bacteria > Pseudomonadati > Pseudomonadota > Gammaproteobacteria > Pseudomonadales > Pseudomonadaceae > Pseudomonas > Pseudomonas sp. HY13-MNA-CIBAN-0226. The sequence goes on along the minus strand of NZ_JBEOPS010000029.1, from coordinate 31,568 downwards.
CTGGCTCAGTGTTGAATGCCTTGTTGCATTTGCATGCGCTGGGTGCGAACGAGGAAGATTGGGTGCTGGTCCACGATGCTGCGCGGCCCAACCTGAGCCGCTACGACCTCGACAAGCTGCTAGGCGAACTGGCGGATGATCCGGTAGGTGGTCTGCTGGCGGTCCCGGCGCGCGATACGTTGAAACGGGTCGACAAGCAGGGGCGTGTGGTTGAAACCGTAGATCGCAGTGTGATCTGGCAGGCGTATACGCCGCAGATGTTTCGCCTGGGTGCACTGCATCGTGCGCTGGCTGACAGCCTGGTGGCCGATGCGGTTATCACTGACGAAGCGTCGGCGATGGAGTGGGCGGGGTTAGCGCCGCGTCTGATTGAAGGTCGCTCCGACAACCTAAAGGTTACGCGCCCCGAAGATTTGGAATGGTTGCGTCAGCGTTGGGCTCACCGGCGCTTTTGATCTTCAAGCCCTCAAACCCGATACTCCGGCCGCTTGGCCAAGCCCTCCTTCAGATAGTCCACCAGCTTGCGCACCTTCGGCGACAGATGCCGCTGCTGCGGGTACAGCGCCCACACCGCCGTGTTCGGCGGCTGATGCGCATCCAGCAGGGAAATCAGCTCGCCGTTTTTCAAATGCTCCAGCACGTAATAATCCGGCAGCTGACACAACCCGACCCCCTGTAACGCCGCGTCCAGCACCGCTTGCCCACTGTTGCAGCGCCAGTTGCCCTGCACCCGCTGGGCAAACTCCCGTCCGTTCTGCTCCAGTTGCCACAGGTCGGAACTGCCGATCAGGCAATTATGCCGGCTTAATTCAGACAGGCTGTGTGGGCGACCGTAGCGTTCCACGTAGGACGGGGAGGCGCACAGGTACATGCGCCGTGGCGCCAGGCGTGCCGCGACCAGCCGCGAATCCTGTAGACGGCCAAGACGAATGGCCAGGTCGAGGCCTTCATGCACCAAATCGAGTTGGCGGTTGCTCAGTTCGATATCAATGCGCAGTTGCGGGTAGAGCGCCATGAATCGTGTCACCAGTGGCACGATAAACCGTTCGCCGTAGGCCACCGCGCACGTCATGCGCAGCATGCCCTTGGGTTCGCTGGTCAGGTCGCCGACTGCACGCAGTGCTTCTTCGCGCCCATCCTGCAGGCGCTGGCAATGTTGCAGGAATGTCTGCCCGGCTTCAGTCAACGTTACCCGCCGGGTGCTGCGGTATAGCAGGCGGGTCTGCAGACGCTCTTCGAGGCGAACGATTTGTCGGCTGACGTGCGACGAAGAAACGCCAAGGCGTTCCGCGGCCGCTGTGAACTGACTGCATTCCGCTACGGCCACAAACTCGTCAATGCCTTCCCAGCGATTTTCGGACATGTGTGATTATCCCTGTGCAGCAATAATGTTTTGCTTTTGTCCTGATTATTCACCGTAAGTCGATGTATTACACTCCTTGTCTCGTTTATTCACTGGAGTATCTATCCCCATGATCAAGTCACGCGCCGCCGTTGCCTTCGAGGCCAGGAAACCTCTTGAGATCGTTGAAGTCGACGTCGCCATGCCCAAGGCCGGTGAAGTCCTGCTGCGCGTAGTGGCCTCCGGGGTTTGTCATACCGATGCCTACACGCTGTCCGGTGCAGACCCGGAAGGCATCTTTCCATCGATCCTGGGACACGAAGGTGGCGCAGTAGTTGAAGCCATCGGCGAAGGCGTGACGTCGGTCGCTGTCGGCGATCATGTGATTCCGCTGTATACCCCGGAATGCCGCCAGTGCAAGTTCTGCCTGTCGGGCAAGACCAACCTGTGCCAGGCCATTCGCGCCACCCAGGGCAAAGGCCTGATGCCTGACGGCACCACGCGCTTTTCCTACAAGGGGCAGGAAATTTTCCACTACATGGGGACTTCGACTTTTTCCGAGTACACCGTGCTGCCGGAAATCTCCGTCGCCAAGATCGCCAAGGAAGCACCTCTGGAGAAAGTCTGCCTGCTGGGTTGCGGGGTCACCACCGGCATTGGTGCCGTGCTCAACACCGCCAAGGTAAAACCAGGTGATACCGTGGCTATCTTCGGCCTCGGCGGGATCGGTCTGTCTGCGATCATCGGTGCGGTCAAAGCCAAGGCCGGCCGGATCATTGCCATCGATATCAACCCGGCCAAGTTTGAAATCGCCAAGCAGCTGGGCGCCACCGACTGCGTCAATCCGAAAGACTTTGACCGTCCGATCCAGGAAGTCATCGTCGACATGACCGATGGAGGCGTCGACTTTTCCTTCGAATGCATCGGCAACGTGCAACTGATGCGCGCCGCGCTTGAGTGCTGCCACAAGGGCTGGGGCGAGTCGGTGATCATCGGCGTCGCCGGTGCAGGCCAGGAAATCGCCACCCGTCCATTCCAGCTGGTGACCGGTCGAGTCTGGCGCGGGTCGGCGTTCGGTGGGGTGCGTGGTCGTACCGAGTTGCCAAGCTACGTCGAAATGGCTGAAACCGGTGAAATCCCGCTGGATACTTTCATCACCCACACCATGGGCCTGGAAGATATCAACAAGGCTTTCGACCTGATGCACGAAGGCAAGAGCATCCGTAGCGTCATCCATTTCTGAGGTGGCTCATGAGCCTGGAAAATATCTCCTGCCAGAAAAGCTTCGGCGGCTGGCACAAACGCTACCGGCATCGTTCCGATGAGCTCGGATGCGACATGGTGTTCGCCGTGTACCTGCCGCCGCAAGCGGAGCAGGGCGGCAAGCTGCCCGTGCTGTACTGGCTGTCCGGCCTGACCTGCACCGATGAGAACTTCATGCAAAAGGCCGGTGCCATGCGCATGGCCGCGGAACTGGGGTTGATCATCGTCGCCCCGGACACCAGCCCTCGCGGTCCCGATGTGCCGGCCGATCCGGACGGCGCCTGGGATTTTGGCCTGGGTGCGGGTTTTTATCTGAATGCTACCCAGGCACCCTGGTCACGGCATTACCGGATGCATGACTATGTGGTGAAGGAACTGCCGGCGTTGGTCGAGGCGCATTTCCCGGCGTCGGACAAACGCGGCATCAGCGGTCACTCCATGGGCGGCCACGGTGCGCTGGTTTGCGCGTTGCGCAACCCGGGCCGCTATCAATCGGTGTCGGCGTTTTCACCGATCAACAATCCGATGGATTGTGCATGGGGCCAAAAAGCCTTCTCCCGTTACCTGGGAGAGGATCGGTCAAAGTGGCGCGAGTGGGATGCCTGTGCACTGATTGCCGAGGCTGACGAAAAGCTGCCACTGCTGGTTGACCAAGGTGATCGCGACGACTTCCTCGCCACCCAACTCAAGCCTGAAGCCCTGCAGCAGGCGGCCAAACTGGCTGGTCATCCGCTGACGTTGCGTTTGCAACCGGGCTACGACCACAGCTATTTCTTCATCGCCAGTTTCATTGACGACCACTTGCAGCATCACGGGCGTGCTCTAAACGCCTAATATCCTGCAAAGCAGGTAGAATCACGCCCTGACAAAATTCGGGGCGTTTTTTTTATGCGTATTGGCCACGGCTATGATGTGCACCGTTTCGCTGAAGGCGATTTCATTACTCTGGGCGGCGTGCGTATTGCACACGGCTTCGGGCTGCTCGCTCACTCCGACGGTGACGTCCTGCTGCACGCCTTGAGCGATGCCTTGCTTGGCGCTGCTGCGCTGGGCGATATCGGCAAGCACTTTCCCGACACTGACCCTACATTCAAGGGCGCGGACAGCCGTGTGCTGTTGCGTCACGTCGTCGGCCTGATCCACGCCAAGGGGTGGAAAGTCGGCAACGTCGACAACACCATCGTTGCCCAGGCACCGAAAATGGCCCCGCATATCGAATCGATGCGCGCGCTTATCGCCGCCGATCTTCAAGTTGAGCCGGACCAGGTGAACGTAAAAGCCACCACTACCGAAAAGCTGGGCTTTGTCGGACGCGAAGAGGGTATCGCCGTGCATTCCGTTGCCTTGTTGTTGCGCGCATGAACGAACTGCAACTGCTTGGCCCGCGGGCCTATGGTGAGGCGCTTGGCACTGCGGTACTCAAAGCCACTGCCGAAGATTTTCAGGTCGATGAAGTGCTCGACATCCCCCTCAGTGGCGAGGGTGAACATTTATGGATCTGGGTCGAGAAGCGCGGCCTGAACACCGAGGAAGCGGCACGGCGAATCGCCAAGGCTGCGGGCGTTTCGTTACGCACCGTCAGTTACGCGGGGCTCAAGGACCGTCAGGCGCTGACTCGCCAATGGTTCAGCGTGCAATTGCCGGGCAAGGCCGATCCCGACTTGTCGGCAGCCGAAAACGACACGTTGAAAATCCTCAAGACCGGTCGCCACAAACGCAAGCTGCAACGCGGTGCTCATTCGGCCAATGGCTTCACCTTGCGCCTGACCCAGTTCGCTGGCGACAAGGCGGCGATCGAACAGCGGCTGCAGTTGATCGGCAAACAAGGTGTCCCCAATTATTTTGGTACCCAGCGTTTCGGCTTCGACGGCGGCAACGTGGTCGATGCCCGTGCCTGGGCTGCGCGCAAGGCTTTGCCGGAGCAGCGCAACGTGCGCTCGCGCCTGCTCTCAACCGCCCGCAGTTTCCTGTTCAACCAGGTATTGGCGGCGCGAGTGGCCGACGGCACCTGGCAGCGTGCCCAGGTCGGCGACCTGCTGGCTTTCACTGACAGCCGCAGCTTCTTTCCGGCTGGCGAAGCTGAATGCAGCGACCCGCGCCTGGCGATTCTTGACCTGCATCCCACAGGTCCGCAGTGGGGTGAAGGTGACTCACCGGCCGCTGGGGTTGTCCATGAACTGGAGCAGGCAATCGCCACTCGCGAAGCAGACTTGCGCGATTGGCTGGTTAACGCCGGAATGAGCCACGAACGTCGCATCCTGCGACTGCCCATTGGTGGGTTGACGTGGCATTATCCCGAGCCTGACATTCTGCAACTGGAATTCGTCCTGCCGGCTGGATGCTTCGCCACTGTATTGGTGCGCGAACTTGTCGATCTGGTGCCGGTGGGGCAGACGGACAGCCCATGCGTATTCTGATTTCTAACGACGATGGGGTAACTGCGCCCGGACTCGCCGCGCTTTATGCTGCGCTGGCCGATTACACCGAGTGCGTGGTTATCGCCCCCGACCAGGACAAAAGCGGCGCCAGCAGCTCGCTGACGCTCGACCGTCCGTTGCACCCGCAAACCCTGGCCAATGGTTTTATCAGCCTCAACGGCACGCCTACCGATTGCGTGCACCTGGGCCTCAACGGCCTGCTGGAGCGCCAGCCGGACATGGTGGTTTCGGGGATCAACCTGGGCGCCAATCTTGGGGACGACGTGCTGTATTCCGGAACGGTTGCTGCGGCTCTCGAAGGACGTTTCCTGGAGCGTCCTTCCTTCGCGTTCTCCCTGGTCTCACGGCAGACGGAGAACCTTGCCACAGCGGCTTACTTTGCGCGCAAACTGGTAGAAGCCCACGCTGACCTCGACCTGCCCCCGCGCACGGTGCTGAACGTGAACATTCCGAATTTGCCCCTGGATCACATTCGCGGCATTCAGCTGACCCGCCTCGGCCATCGCGCCCGGGCTGCGGCACCGCTGAAAGTGGTCGACCCGCGTGGCAAGTCCGGTTACTGGATTGCAGCTGCCGGGGACGCCGAAGACGGTGGCCCGGGTACGGATTTCCACGCAGTGGTGCAAGGCTATGTGTCGATCACTCCACTGCAACTGGACCGAACCTTCAATGACGCCTTCAGAAATCTTGATGGCTGGCTGGAGGGCCTGCGCTAATGGCTCGTGAGCACGACGACATTCTGCGGCGCGGCATCGGCATGACTTCCCAGCGTACCCGCGAGCGCCTGATCCAGCGTCTGTATGACGAGGGCCTCTCCAACGCCAAGGTGCTGGAGGTGATTCGCCGTACACCGCGTCATCTGTTTGTCGATGAAGCACTGGCACACCGCGCTTATGAAGACACGGCGTTGCCGATCGGCCATAACCAGACCATCTCCCAGCCTTACATGGTCGCGCGCATGAGCGAGCTTCTGCTGGAAGCGGGGCCGCTGGACAAGGTCCTCGAGATTGGCACGGGTTCGGGTTATCAGACGGCGGTGCTGGCGCAGCTGGTCGAGCGAGTGTTCTCGGTGGAACGCATCAAGGTCCTGCAGGACCGGGCCAAGGAGCGCCTGGTCGAATTGAACCTGCGCAACGTGGTGTTTCGCTGGGGGGACGGCTGGGAAGGCTGGCCGGCGCTGGCGCCCTACAACGGAATAATTGTCACGGCGGTCGCGACAGATGTACCCCAGGCGTTGCTCGACCAGTTGGCGCCGGGTGGACGCCTGGTGATCCCGGTCGGCTCGGGGGAGGTCCAGCAATTGATGCTGATCGTCCGCGAAGAACAGGGTTTTTCCAGGCATGTACTGGGTGCGGTCCGGTTCGTGCCGTTGTTGAACGGGCCGCTGGCCTGAGCATTTGTTTAAACGCGCTGAATTCTATTCGATTGCTCATGTCTTACAGCGGCAACATCGGGTTAAACAGATTCATCGTCAGTGAGCAAACGTGTGCGGTAGTTCACTAAGGTAAAGCCGGCACGGCCCGTTATACTTGCGTCATTTCCTGCCGATACTTGGCAATTCAAATTTTCAGCCACCACAAAGGGAGCGGCGGGTGAGTCTCAAAGTCATTGCGCAGCGAATCGGTATCACGAGCTTTCAGCGCCTGGTGACTGGCCTTGTCTTGAGCACCTTGCTGGTCGGATGCTCCAGCAACAAATCGAGCGACGTACGCGTCGTCGATCGCAACAACGCCGTGGCTCAACGGCCGGCAGTAACGACGGGCCAGTACGTCGTGCGACCCAAGGACACCCTGTTCTCCATCGCCTTCCGCTACGGCTGGGACTACAAGGCCCTGGCTGCGCGCAACAACATTCCGGCGCCATACACCATCCATCCGGGTCAGACGATTCGCTTCGATGGGCGCACCGGTTCAACGGCTTCAACAGTTTCCAGTTCTTCGAATTCAACGCCTTCATCGTCGAGTAAAACGACGGTTTTCAAGCGTCCGGTAAATGGCTCTGGGCCAACGACTGCAGTGGTTGTACCGTCCGTCGCGAACAAGCCGGCAGCCGCTCCACTGCCTCCGGCAGGCCCAGCCCCGACCGGCTGGGGATGGCCATCTAATGGCATTCTTATTGGAAAATTCTCTTCAAACGGGAGTTTGAATAAAGGAATTGATATCGCCGGAGATTTGGGACAGCCTGTTTTAGCTGCGTCTGATGGGACGGTGGTATACGCCGGGAGTGGCTTAAGGGGCTACGGCGAATTAGTCATCATCAAACACAGCGATACCTACGTCAGTGCCTACGGACATAACCGCAGGCTGTTGGTTCGGGAGGGGCAGCAGGTCAAGGTCGGACAGACAATTGCCGAAATGGGGTCAACGGGTACAGACCGGGTGAAATTGCATTTTGAGATTCGCCGCCAAGGTAAACCTGTAGATCCGCTGCAGTTCCTGCCACGTCGTTGATTTGTTACCAGCCTGTTCCGTCACGTAGAGGGAACAGGCTCCAGCGTTGCCAAGGATAAAGGCGTCGCTTGAGCTTGAGGTCGAACTCACCAAAGGACTATAACAATGGCTCTCAGTAAAGAAGTGCCGGAGTTTGACATCGACGATGAGGTTCTCCTGATGGAGACCGACGTCGTTGCGGATGCGATGTCGAATGATGAAGGGGCAGCTACACCTTCCGTTCGGACAAAATCCAAACACTCCACGTCGTTGAAGCAACACAAGTACATTGACTACACGCGTGCACTCGATGCCACGCAGCTGTACCTCAATGAAATCGGCTTTTCCCCTCTGTTATCCCCCGAAGAAGAAGTTCATTTTGCGCGATTGTCGCAAAGTGGGGATCCGGCTGGGCGCAAGCGCATGATTGAGAGCAACTTGCGGCTGGTGGTGAAAATCGCCCGACGCTACGTCAATCGTGGCTTGTCACTGCTGGACCTGATCGAAGAGGGCAACCTCGGACTCATTCGGGCGGTAGAGAAGTTCGACCCTGAACGCGGCTTCCGCTTTTCGACCTACGCCACCTGGTGGATTCGTCAGACCATCGAACGCGCGATAATGAACCAGACCCGGACCATCCGGTTGCCGATTCATGTGGTCAAGGAGCTGAATGTTTACTTGCGGGCAGCCCGGGAACTGACGCAAAAACTTGATCATGAACCTTCACCCGAAGAAATCGCCAACCTGCTGGAAAAACCGGTGGGCGAGGTCAAGCGCATGCTGGGCTTGAACGAGCGGGTTTCTTCGGTCGACGTCTCGCTGGGTCCGGATTCGGATAAAACCTTGCTGGACACGCTTACCGATGACCGTCCGACCGATCCCTGTGAACTGCTGCAGGACGACGACCTTTCCCAGAGCATTGATCAGTGGCTGTCCGAGCTGACCGACAAGCAACGCGAGGTGGTGATTCGCCGCTTCGGCCTGCGCGGTCACGAGAGCAGCACGCTGGAAGATGTGGGCCTGGAAATTGGCCTCACCCGTGAGCGGGTCAGGCAGATACAGGTTGAAGGTCTCAAGCGTCTTCGGGAGATCCTGGAGAAGAACGGCTTGTCGAGCGAGTCGCTGTTTCAATAAGCGCAATGCAGGCAGGCAGCGAAAAGCCCCGACTGGTTCGGGGTTTTTTGTTGGCTGGGATTTGAATCGGCGGGAGGCTCGGTTTTGCAGTCAGCTGGCGTAAGTCTTTGCTTACTCTGTTGTAAGTGTTCGTTATTTTTACAGGTAGACAGTTGGCTGTGTTCAACCAATATCCTCATTAAGTCTTTGATTTTAATAAAATAATTTTCATATGCCAGGCTGGCTGTTGATCCGATTTGGCATTTTAGAGGCGTTGCCCATGTCTGGGAAAAGTCTAGTATCGGGGTTGTGTCGACGGATAGACACGCCCCTCAGGATGAGGGGAAGGACATCGCAGGATGCGATTCATCAGGATGATGAAAAGGAAAACAGGGACTAGGGAAAAAATGTGGGCGGGTCAAACCGCCCCTTTTTTTGCCTGTAGAAAAGCAAGATCTTTTGATCTTAAAAAAAAGGCCCGTAACGGGCCTTTTCGCGAACGCGATCAGATCAACGCTCGAGGTGTTCGAGCTTGCCTGTCTTGCCATCCCATGCCGCAGAATCCGGCAGTGGATCCTTGCGTTCGGTGATGTTTGGCCAGACTTCGGCCAGCTCCATGTTCAGCTGGATGAAGTTTTCCATGCCGGCCGGGACTTCATCTTCGGAGAAGATGGCCACAGCAGGGCATTCTGGTTCGCACAGCGCGCAGTCGATGCACTCATCCGGGTGAATCACCAGGAAATTCGGGCCTTCGTAAAAGCAGTCCACCGGACAGACTTCTACGCAGTCGGTGTACTTGCACTTGATGCAGTTGTCGGTGACGACGAAGGTCATTTCTAATTTTCTCCTCAGGCGGCGGCAGCGGAGCCCCTTCACGTTGGGGTCGCCAGGTTTGGGAGCGATAGTCTGCAGGCCTGGCTGTAGCCTGCAGCATCCCAAACCGCGCGAGATTCTAACAGCTTGCAAGCAAGTGCGTTAGATCCGTGTCTTCAGTGCATAGAGCATTTCGAGCGCCTTGCGTGGCGTGAGGTCATCCAGGTCGAGTTTAGCCAGTTCATCCAGCACCGGGTGAGGGAGGCTGGCGAACATGTCGCTCTGCTGCGGCGCGCGGTTTTTACCTTTGACCGGCTTGGGCGCCTCGTGCGGCAAGGCGGTGGCTTCCAGTCGGCCAAGGTGCTCGCGGGCACGCAGAATCACCTCGCCAGGTACGCCGGCCAACTGTGCCACGGCCAGGCCATAACTCTGGCTCGCAGGCCCCGGCAGGACGTGGTGCAGGAACACGATGCGTTCGTTATGTTCGGTGGCGTTGAGGTGCACGTTGGCGACCAGGGGCTGGGCCTCGGGCAATACCGTCAGTTCGAAGTAGTGCGTAGCGAACAGGGTGTAGGCGCGCAGGAACGCCAGGCGCTCCGCCGCTGCCCACGCCAGGGACAACCCATCGAACGTACTGGTGCCGCGTCCGACTTCGTCCATCAGTACCAGGCTGCGCTCGGTGGCGTTGTGCAGGATATTCGCCGTTTCGCTCATTTCAACCATGAAGGTCGAGCGCCCGCCAGCCAGGTCATCGCTGGAGCCGATCCGCGTGAAGATGCGGTCGACCAGCGACAGCTCACAACTGGCTGCCGGAACAAAACTGCCGATATGCGCCAGCAGCACGATCAAGGCGGTCTGGCGCATGTAGGTGGATTTACCGCCCATGTTCGGACCGGTGATCACCAGCATGCGGGTGTTGTCGTCCAGGCTCAGGTCGTTGGCCACGAACGGGGTGGTCAGCACTTGCTCGACCACTGGGTGGCGACCCTGGCTGATGCGCATGCACGGCTCTTCGACGAAGCGCGGGCAGTTCAGGTCCAGGTTCAGAGCACGTTCGGCGAGGTTGCTCAGCACGTCCAGTTCGGCCAACGCCGCAGCAGTGTCCTGCAGTGGCGGCAGCTTTGATATCAGGTCTTCGAGCAATGCTTCGTACAGCATCTTCTCGCGGGCCAGCGCCCGGCTCTTGGCCGACAACGCCTTGTCCTCGAAAGCCTTGAGTTCCGGTGTGATGAAGCGTTCGGCACCCTTGAGGGTCTGGCGCCGAATGTAATCCGCTGGCGCCGACTCAGCCTGCTTGCTCGGCAGTTCGATGAAATACCCATGAATGCGGTTGTAACCCACTTTCAAGTGCGACAGGCCGGTACGGGCTTTTTCCCGCGCTTCCAGATCGATCAGGAATTGCCCGGCGTTCTCGCTCAGGGATTGCAGGTCATCAAGTTCGCTGTCATAGCCGGTTTTCAACACGCCGCCGTCACGGATAACCGCCGGCGGGTTGTCGATGATGGCTTTTTCCAGCAACGCGGCCAGTTCCGGGTAGGTGCTGGTGGTCGCGGCCAGTTGAATGATGTGTGGCGCTTCCAGTTCAGCCATCGCCACCTGCAGTTGCGGCAGCGCACCGAGCGCGTCTCGCAGGCGGGCGAGGTCGCGGGGGCGGGCGTTGCGCAGGCCGATCCGCGCCAGAATCCGCTCGATGTCGCCAATCTCCTTGAGCTGCGGTTGCAGCTGTTCGAATCGATAGGCATCAAGCAGGCAGGTGATGGACGTCTGGCGTGCCAATAGCACCTTGAGATCGCGAAGCGGACGGTTTAGCCAGCGCGTCAGCAGACGGCTACCCATGGCGGTCTGGCAGCGGTCAACCACCGATTGCAGGGTATTGTCGCGGCCACCGGCAAGGTTGGTGTCCAGTTCCAGGTTGCGCCGGCTTGCACCATCCAGCACTACCGTGTCGTCGAGGCGCTCGTGTCGCAGGCTGCGCAAGTGCGGCAGGGCGGTGCGCTGGGTTTCCTTGGCGTAGCTCAACAGGCAGCCGGCAGCGCCGATCGCCAGGGTCAGGTTTTCGCAACCGAACCCTTTCAGGTCCTGGGTGGAGAACTGCTGGCACAGGCTTTTAAACGCCGAATCACGCTCGAAATCCCACGGCGCGCGACGACGAACCCCGCGGCGCTTCTCTGCGGGCAGGTCCTTTGGCCAGTCATCCGGGATCATCAGCTCCACCGGATTGACGCGTTCCAGTTCCGCCAGCAGGTTTTCCCAGCCCTTTATTTCCAGCACGGTGAAGTTGCCGCTGGTGATATCCAGCACGGCCAGGCCAAACAGGCGCTCGTCTCCCAGCACCGCGGCAATCAGGTTGTCGCGGCGCTCATCCAGCAGCGCTTCGTCGCTCACCGTACCCGGCGTGATGATCCGCACCACCTGGCGATCCACTGGCCCTTTGCTGGTGGCCGGGTCGCCGACCTGCTCACAGATCACCACCGACTCGCCAAGCTTTACCAGTTTCGCCAGGTAACCTTCCGCCGCGTGGTAAGGAATCCCGCACATGGGGATCGCTTGTCCTGCAGACTGCCCGCGCGCGGTCAGGGTGATGTCCAGCAATTTGGCGGCTTTCTTCGCATCTTCATAGAAGATCTCGTAGAAGTCGCCCATGCGGTAGAACATCAGCTGGTCGGGGTGCTGGTTTTTCAGGCGCCAGTACTGCTGCATCATTGGCGTGTGGGAGGACAGATCGGAGAGCGCTTTATTCATCGGATATCAGGCAAATTCGTTGAAATGTGTAGGGCAAAGGAGGGACGTCGGCCCGGCTTTTCCGCGATGGGCGCAAGATTACCATGGGCAGTCCGCCCGCCGCAGGAGTGAAAGCCCTGCGATGCACTTCCATCCCCGCGCGCACCGCGCATTTCCTCACATTTTTGATGGGGGGCGCGCCTTGCAAGCGTAATCGGCTCGTGTACGGTAGTGCTTATCCCGCCCGACAAGGAGATGACCGTGAAAGAAATCACCCAGCTCGCCGCTGAACTTGGCAGACGCCTGCAGGTTCTCAATGCTCATGTCACGACGGCAGAGTCGTGCACCGGCGGCGGGATCGCCGAGGCAATTACCCGGATTCCCGGTAGTTCGGCATGGTTCGAAGCCGGTTACGTGACTTACTCCAACCGGCAGAAAACCGAGCAGCTGAATGTGCCTGTCGAGCTGTTCTCCACCGTAGGCGCGGTCAGTCGCGAGGTGGTCGAGGCCATGGTCAGGGGCGCCCAGGATAAAAGCCGGGCGACTTTTGCCGTGGCGGTCAGCGGTGTTGCCGGGCCGGATGGCGGATCTGCGAGCAAGCCGGTCGGTACGGTCTGGCTGGCCTGGGGCGTCGGGGAGCAGCTGTTCAGCGAGGTCCAGCACTTCCCGGGCAATCGCGACGAGGTCCGCCGACAAACGGTGAAGGCCGCGCTAGAGGGGCTGCTACGGCATGCCGCTTCAGAAATCTCAAATCAGGGGTAGGCGATCCTGAAGCGCTGTGGAATAATACTGTCTACTTATACAGGTGTTGGCCGTCAGGCCTTATTGATTACGTGAGGACTTTAATGGACGACAACAAGAAGAAAGCCTTGGCTGCGGCCCTGGGTCAGATCGAACGTCAATTCGGCAAGGGTGCCGTAATGCGTATGGGCGATCAAGACCGCCAGGCGATCCCGGCTATCTCTACTGGCTCTCTGGGTCTGGACATCGCGCTCGGCATTGGCGGTCTGCCTAAAGGCCGTATCGTTGAAATCTACGGTCCTGAATCCTCCGGTAAAACCACACTGACGCTGTCGGTCATCGCCCAGGCGCAAAAAGCCGGTGCCACCTGCGCATTCGTCGACGCCGAGCACGCACTCGACCCGGAGTACGCTGGCAAGTTGGGCGTCAATGTCGACGACCTGCTGGTTTCCCAGCCGGACACGGGCGAACAAGCCCTGGAAATCACCGACATGCTGGTGCGTTCCAACGCAGTTGACGTGATCATCGTTGACTCCGTGGCTGCATTGGTTCCAAAGGCCGAGATCGAAGGTGAAATGGGTGACATGCACGTTGGCCTGCAAGCCCGTCTGATGTCCCAGGCCCTGCGTAAAATCACCGGTAACATCAAGAACGCCAACTGCCTGGTTATCTTCATTAACCAGATCCGGATGAAAATCGGCGTCATGTTCGGCAGCCCGGAAACCACCACCGGTGGTAACGCGCTGAAGTTCTACGCTTCGGTTCGCCTGGACATCCGTCGTACTGGCGCGGTGAAAGAAGGTGATGAAGTCGTTGGTAGCGAAACCCGCGTCAAGGTTGTGAAGAACAAGGTGGCTTCGCCGTTCCGTCAGGCTGAATTCCAGATCCTTTACGGCAAGGGCATCTATCTCAATGGCGAGATGATCGACTTGGGCGTACTGCATGGTTTTGTCGAGAAGTCCGGTGCCTGGTATGCCTATGAAGGCACCAAGATCGGTCAGGGCAAGGCCAACTCGGCCAAGTTCCTGGCAGACAACCCGGAAATCGCGGCGAAACTTGAGAAGCAGCTGCGCGACAAACTGCTGAGTCCGGCACCAGACGTCAAAGCGTTGGCAGATCGGGTGAAAGCAGATGACCTGGTTGATGTAGATGTTTGATTGATCCGATGACCGCCGTACTCGATACACTCGTCGCAGTGCGGCGAACCGCAATGGACCTGCTCGCGCGACGCGAGCATGGTCGAGTCGAGCTGACGCGTAAGCTGCGTCAGCGCGGCGCTCTCCCTGAAATGATCGACACTGCACTCGACCGTCTGACGGAAGAGGGTTTGTTGTCCGAATCCCGTTACCTTGAAAGCTTCGTGTCCTATCGTGCCCGCTCGGGTTACGGCCCGCTGCGTATCCGTGAAGAACTGAGCCAGCGTGGCCTGCAGCTCGCCGATATCGAGCTCGCTCTGCGCGAGAGCGGGATCAGTTGGCACGATCAGCTGGAAGAAACCTGGCGGCGCAAGTTTGCCGGGCATCTACCCATCGATGCCAGGGAGCGCGCCAAGCAGGGGCGTTTCCTGAGTTATCGCGGCTATTCGATGGAAATGATCAGTCGGCTGTTCAGCGGTCGAGGGATGGACGATTAAATGAAAAAGGCCCGCCAATGATAGCGGGCCTTTTTTATTCGCATCACGTCACCTTTGAAGGTTCCCGCGTGCGCTGTTGAGCCTGGGGTTTGGGTTGTGCCCAGTTTTCCGGCAGGTTGATGTAATCCACCAGTTCGCGCAGACGTCCGTGATCCCGCGCATTGAAGGTGAACGCCAGTCGTGCCAGGTGGCTGAACTGTTCGTCGTCGTGTTCTTCGCCGCTGTAGGCGTGTTGATGGAAATGGTCGCTCAGGCACAGATCGGCGAACGCTTCCTGCATATGGTCGAGTGCCTGGTCGCTCAACCTGTGGTTCATGCGAATGATGAACTGGTGCTTGAGCCAGCGACTGGAGTGGAAGTTGCTGTAGAACTGATTGATCTGTTCCACCGCTTCTTCGGCGCTGTAGACCAGGCTGACGAGCTTCATGTCGGTGGGCAGTATGTAGCGATTTTCTGCGAGCTGATGGTGAATGAAGTCCAGCGCGCCCTGCCAGAAAGTACCGCCTGGCGCATCCAGCAGTATCACCGGCACCAGAGGGCTCTTGCCGGTCTGGATCAATGTCAGTACTTCCAGGGCTTCATCCAGGGTGCCGAAACCTCCGGGGCAGAGCACCAGCGCATTGGCCTCCTTGACGAAGAACAGCTTGCGCGTGAAGAAGAAGTGAAATGACAGCAGGTTGGTCGTGCCCCGGACGGTCGGGTTGGCGTGCTGCTCGAAGGGCAGTGTGATATTGAAGCCAAGGCTGTGTTCAAGGCCGGCGCCTTCGTGGGCTGCCGCCATTATCCCGCCACCGGCGCCCGTGATCACCATCAGGTCTGAACGCGCCAGCGCAGCGCCCAGCTCGCGAGCCATTGCGTACAGAGGGTTTTCCACAGGTGTGCGGGCAGAACCGTAAACCGTGACTTTGCGTCGTCCCTTGAACTGTTCCAGTACGCGAAAGGCGTCTTCCAGTTCGCGCAGGGCCTGCAGGGTGATCTTGGCATTCCAGCGGTTGTGGTCTTCCTGCGCCATGCGCAGCACGGTGAGGATCATGTCTCGGTAGATCGGGGAGTTCGGGCTGGCAGGTGAAACCAGGTTGAGGAGTTCTTCGACCTTGCTGGTGAGGTCGTGGCCGCTTTCTGCAAAATGACGGCTAAGGAGGTCATTCGGTTGGTAAGGCATTCAACTTCTCCTTGCGTGCGGGCTCTGGTTTTTTTCGGTGAATGAAAAAAACGTTCGCAACTTCAAAAATCCATGACGGGCGGCTCCTTCCCGGCCCAAAGATGTAGTGGTGATTACTCTAAATCTAGTCCTTGGCGAGGATTCGCGCTGACTTGATCATTGCGCCGCAAAGTCTTTCATGGCAATCGCTTATTAACGATTCGAGAAGTGATTTCACCACTCGTCTGAACCTGATCCGAGAGTTCAGCGCTCTGATTTACTTACTAACAGGCGTGACGCGACCGTTTTGCGCAAGGGCAAGACGCACGGTACAGGTAACTCAAAGGATTTATCGCGCAATTGGGGCGAAAGGGCAGGGAGGCGGGAAGCTATGACCAAGGTCATTCTGGAAATCGATACGCAGCTGTATCGATTGCTCAAGGTATCAGCCGAGACCAACCATTTGAGTCTCGAGGAAGAGTGCTGCCGGCGTCTTGCAGGTGGCCAGCGTCGTTCGCGTTACTTGCAGGCCCTTATAGCGGAATTGCGCGCCGAGGACGAACAGCGACGCGCTAATTGCCGATGATCACTTTTTCTTCTGATTGACTTTCGGGCAATCCGATTCCTGGAAACGCTCGCTGGCGACCGGACGGTTGGTCTTAACCTCGGTGAATTCGTAACGCATGATCGCGCCTTTGGCCATCAGCTTGCGAAAGCCCGGGTTGTTGCAGACGGTGGAGCCCAGCTGGAAATAAACAGCCTTCGGGTCGGCGCGCATCTTGTCGGCGTGAGTGCTCTGCACGCTCAGGTGGTTGATCAGCTCTTTGCCTTCAACGGTGTAACCCTGATCGAGAATGTCTTCATTGATTGCCCGCGGAGTGCCGACGCTGCTTTGAGCGGCAACGTTTTGCAGCATTTTGCTCAGTTCCATGTCTTTCAAGGAAGCGGCCTGGGCGTTGAAGGACGACGCCAGCAAAATGGCAGCGGTAGGAACGATAAAGCGCAGCATGAAACTCTCCTGGTTCAGTGACTGGTGGTTCGACCCGTCACATGACTGTGCGTTCAGTGGCGGCGAATTATAGGGGACGAGGCCTGGACGGTACAGGCTTGCGCGGGCTGCTCTGATAAACTGCCACTACTTTATGCCCAGCCGAGTGTTGTTCGTGTCGATAATCCCTTCTGCCCCTCTCTTTGCGGCGAATGCCGTTGCCCTTTTGCGCGATCAGCGTGAGGAAGAGGGCATCAAGCCGATACAGGCCCGGGGCTGGAGGGCCACTCGCTGCCGCGCCTGTCGCGTGATCGAAAGCCACTGCCTGTGTGCCTGGCGCCCGCAGGTCGATGCGCGCTCCGGCGTGTGCCTGATCATGACCAACAAGGAAGTCTTCAAGCCCAGCAACACCGGGTGGCTGATTGCCGACGTGGTGCGCGACAACCATGCATTCATCTGGTCACGTACTGAAACCGACCCGAAGTTGCTGGCGTTGCTGCGCGACCCGCAATGGCAACCGTATCTGGTGTTTCCGGGCGAGTATGTCGAGCCTGAGCGGGTAACGAACACCGTCGAGGTCGATAGCGCCAAGCGCCCACTGTTCATTCTATTGGACGCGACCTGGACCGAGGCGCGGAAGATCTTCCGTAAAAGCCCGTACTTTGATGCGCTCCCGATCCTCAGCCTGCTGCCCGAGAAACTGTCACGCTATCGCCTGCGCCGGTCGACGCGTAGCGAACATTTGTGTACGGCCGAAGTGGCGGCGCTGTGTCTGGATCTGGCCGGCGATGTGGCGGCCGCATCGGCACTGGACGCTTATTTCGACGTGTTCAGCCAGCACTACCTCGATGCCAAGCACCAGCTGGACATGAATGTTTCTACCCCCGCACATGCCGAGCTGATGCCCTTCGTGCAGAACGGTTCTGCTGCCTTGGGCTGATTGTCGCCCATACTGTAAAGATCTGTACTGGCCATGTACCTTGACCACCCCGGTTTCGCTGGGCATGCTTGGCGCCGATTGGGGCGCGGCCAAGGTTTGAGACGCCGTTTTAGCTTGTGATTGGCGTTGAACGTGCCCTGTTGGTGCAGCTCCGTGGCTGTACCTCGAGTTGTTTGAAAAACAGGATCATTTGAAAAATGGCCACATACGAAATCCTGATTGCCGATGACCACCCACTGTTCCGTAGCGCATTGCATCAGGCGTTGACCCTGGGCCTGGGCCCCGAAGTCCGGCTGGTGGAGGTGGCGAGTATTGCCGAACTGGAGACCCGCCTGGACGAAAAGTCCGACTGGGACCTGGTTCTGCTCGACTTGAACATGCCAGGCGCTTACGGATTTTCCGGCCTGGTGCTGTTGCGCGGGCAATACCCGCAGATTCCGGTGGTGATGGTGTCGGCCCAGGAAGAGGCCTCGATCATGGTCAAGTCTCGCGAGTTCGGGGCCAGTGGCTTCATTCCCAAGTCCAGCGACCTGAGCGTCATTCAAAAGGCCGTCAGGGCGGTATTGGACGGCGATGTGTTCTGGCCCCCGCAGGCCTTTGAGGCGGTCAGTGTCTCCGCCGAAGCCAAGGCGGCAAGCGAAGGCCTGGCCAGCCTCACGCCCCAGCAGTTCCGGGTGTTGACCATGGTGTGTGAAGGTTTGCTGAACAAACAGATCGCTTATGAACTGAGCGTCTCGGAAGCCACCATCAAGGCACATGTCACCGCCATCTTTCGCAAGCTGAATGTGCGCACTCGCACCCAGGCGGCGTTGCTCTTGCAACAACTTGAGTCAATTTCGAGCCATTAAACCCGGCTCGTTCACGCTTTTTTGACTTTCACTGGTCTAGCTTTCCCACTCCTTTTTGGTGCAGTTGCTAACTCTATGTCTCCTTTCAAAGGCCAGACCGGCCTCAAACGCATCCTCAACGCTTCGGGTTATTCACTGGATGGGCTGCGCGCGGCCTTCACCGGTGAGGCGGCATTCCGCCAGTTGGTGCTGCTTAACGTCATTCTGATACCGCTGTCGTTCTTTTTGAATGTCAGCCGGGTGGAACAGGCGTTGTTGATCGCCGTTTGCCTGCTGGCGCTGATCGTCGAACTGCTCAATTCCGCCGTGGAAGCGGCCATTGACCGCATCTCGCTTGAATTGCACCCGCTGTCCAAGAATGCCAAGGACATGGGCAGCGCCGCGCAGTTCGTGGCACTGACCATGATCGCGCTGGTCTGGGCAGTCATTCTGCTTTAAGCAATGGTGGGCAGGACGATCTCGTCGCTGCGCTGGACCCCGGCGGTGAAGGCGCGGCACAGGTCGAGGAACTCGCGCATCGCCGAGGTCTGGTATTTCTGTTTGTGCCAGATGAAATAGAACTGTCGCGCCAGGTCCAGATCCGGGGTTTCCACCGCTACCAGGCTGCCGCGCCGGAATGCATCACGCAGTGCCAGCCTCGAGATGCAGCCAATTCCCAGGCCTGACTCGACCGCGCGCTTGATCGCTTCGGTGTGTTCCAGTTCCAGGCGGATATTCAGCGCACTGCGATGATGTCGCATGGCCTGGTCAAACGTCAGGCGCGTGCCGGAGCCCTGTTCCCGAAGGATCCAGGCTTCTTGCGACAGCTCGTCCATGCTCGCCGTACCGCGTATGGCCAAAGGATGCTGGGGCGCACAGAACACCACCAATTCATCCTCGACCCAGCTCTGCACTTCGATGTCCGGGTGGCTGCAGTCGCCTTCGATTAGACCCAGATCAATTTCATAGTGCGCGACCTGTTGCACGATGTTGGCAGTGTTCTGCACATGCAGCTTCACCTGGCTTTCAGGATGACGCTGCATGAAGCTGCCAATCAGCAGGGTGGCCAGGTAATTGCCGATGGTCAGGGTGGCGCCGACTGCCAGGGAGCCGAAACCGGACTTGCCGTTGAGCAGGTCTTCGATTTCCTTGGCCTGGTCGAGCAGGGCCACAGCCTGGGGCAGCAGCTGTTTGCCGAGGGCATTGAGGCTCAGCCGTTTACCCGCGCGGTCGAACAGCTGGCAGCTGGACTGGCGCTCCAGTTCGGTGATCGAAGTGCTTGCCGCCGATTGTGAGAGGTTGAGCAGTCCCGCAGCACGGGATACGCTTTCCTGCTGGGCGACAGCGACGAAGACTTGCAGTTGACGGAGAGTAAATCGCATATCTATATAACCGATAACCCTTATCTTAATAATCCATTTAACAGATATTGTCGCTGCCATTAGAATGCGATGCAATTGCGCACATCACCGGCGCAGGCAAAATCTCCAGGAGTCCCCCGTACATGAGCAACATGAACCACGAGCGTGTCCTCAGTGTTCATCACTGGAACGACACTCTGTTCAGCTTCAAGTGCACCCGCGACCCGGGTCTGCGCTTCGAAAACGGTCAGTTCGTGATGATCGGCCTGCAACAGCCCAACGGCCGGCCGCTCATGCGCGCTTACTCGATCGCCAGCCCGAACTGGGAAGAGCATCTCGAGTTCTTCAGCATCAAGGTGCCTGATGGCCCGCTGACTTCCCAGTTGCAGCACCTGAAGGAAGGCGACGAGATCATCATCAGCAAGAAGCCTACCGGCACGCTGGTACTCGATGATTTGAAACCGGGCAAGCACCTGTACCTGCTCAGCACCGGTACCGGTCTGGCGCCATTCATGAGCGTCATCCAGGATCCGGAAACCTACGAGCGTTTCGAGAAAGTGATCCTGTGCCACGGCGTACGTTACGTCAATGAAGTCGCTTACCGCGAATTCATCACCGAGCACTTGCCGCAGAACGAGTTTTTCGGCGAGGCCCTGCGTGACAAGTTGATCTACTACCCGACCGTGACCCGCGAGCCATTCGAAAACGAAGGTCGCCTGACCGACTTGATGCGCAGCGGCAAGTTGTTCAGCGATATCGGCCTGCCGCCGATCAACCCGCAGGACGACCGCGCCATGCTGTGCGGCAGCCCGAGCATGCTCGACGAGACCAGCGAAGTGTTGAACAGCTTCGGCCTGAAGGTTTCGCCGCGGATGCGCGAGCCGGGTGATTACCTGATCGAGCGTGCGTTCGTCGAGAAGTAAGCCATTCGCATCACTAAAATGCCCCCATAGCCTGCTCAGGCAATGGGGGCATTTTTATGTCCGACAATTTCAGGTAGGAGCTGCCGAAGGCTGCGATCTTTTGCTCTTGAAATTCGGGAAAGAAGATCAAGGTCAAAAGATCGCGGCCTTCGGCAGCTCCTACAAGTTGGATGCGGGTATGACTTCGAGCACGCGGATCACGCCCGCCTCGGGGTAATGCCAGCGCACATCCACATCCCAGAACTGCGCGCCATATTCCCTCTGTGGTGCAGGTGTCTGGTACGCCGGGCGCGGATCCTGTGCCAGACACTGTTCGATAAGCTCGACCAGGGGCTCCTCAAGCCGCTGAGCGTGGCCATGGGCCTGCTGCAGCGCCGAATCCACCCACTGCACGGCAATCAGAGGCGGCGCAGCGCTGGCGATGCTGTTGGAGGCCGTGTCGATGATGTCGGCGTAAGGCACGTAAGGTTTTATGTCGAGAATCGGCGTGCCATCGAGCAAATCGATGCCGGATATCCACAGGCGATCGGCTTCGACCTTGTCCAGCTTGACCACTGACTGGCCAATGCCATTGGGTCGATGCGTCGCGCGCGTGGCGAAAACCCCCATGGATTTGTTGCCGCCCAGACGAGGCGGGCGGACTTTCAGCCGTGGCTTGTCTTCCAGCGCCTGGTGGAACAGGAACAGCAGCCACACGTGGCTGACCTGCTCCAGGCCCTGCACGGCCTCACCCTGATCGAATGGCGCCACCAACTCCAATACGCCGCGTGCGGCAGGAGCCAGTTGCGGTTGGCGCGGGATGGCGAACTTCTCCTTGAAACAGGAGCGCACGAAACCAATAGGGGAAACGCTGTAGGTCATGGGGTGGGGTCGAGGCGGGAATGGGTAGGCATGATAACCCGATCAACCTTTTAACCGGTGGCGCCAGGCAGTTCGTCATCGCCGGCAAGCCTTGCTCCCACAGAACCTGTGGGAGCGGGCGAGCAAGTTTTGCTCCCGCCTTGCAATTATTGCGGGCGCACGCGCAGGGTCAGGCCCTTGAGGAAGTTGCGCAGCAACTGGTCGCCGCACGGGCGGTAGTTGGTGTGGCCGAACTTGCGGAACAGTGCGCTCAGCTCAGGCTTGGACACCGGGAACTCGGCAGCCTTGAGGATGGCGTGCATGTCGTCTTCTTTCAGTTCGAAGGCCACGCGCAGTTTCTTCAGGATGATGTTGTTGGTGACCGGCGTTTCGATCGGCTGTGGCGGACGGCTTTCGTCTTTACCGCGCTTGAAGATCACCAGGCCATCGAGGAAATGCGCCATGACTTCATCCGGGCAACGAACGAAGCCTTCTTCGTCTTCCTCTTTCTTGTCCAGATAAGTCAGCAGATCTTCCAGGCTCACGTCCATGCCGCCGAGCTTGATGATCTCGATGACTTTCTTGTCGCTGATGTCGAGCATGTAGCGCACGCTGCGCAGTACGTCGTTGTGGATCATGGTGTGCAGTCCTGATATTCAGCAGTGGGCGCCGCTCAAATCGCGGCGCCGAAATGTAGGGCGGCGTGAAAAGCCTAGAACTTCTCTTTGCCGGACAGGTAGCGCCATTGCCCCAATGGCACTTTGCCAATGGACACTCCGCCGATGCGGATGCGACGGATGGCAACGACCTTCAGGCCAACGGCCTGGCAGAACAGGGCGATCACGCCTGGTTGTGGATTTTTCATCGCAAACCGCAGGCGATTCTCGTTCTGCCAGCTGGCCTTCACCGGCGGCAGCTCCTTACCTTTGTAGGTCAGGCCGTGGTTGAGGCGGTTAAGGCCGTGAGCAACCATGTCGCCTTCAACCTCGACCACATACTCTTGCTCGATCTTGGCGGAGTCGGCCGTCAGCTTGCGCAGGATTTTCCAGTCCTGGGTGAACACCAGCAGGCCGCTGGCATTGGCCTGCAGGTCGGTGCTGGCGGTCAGGCGCAGGAAGTGGCCCTTGAGCGGGCGTTTGCTGAAGCGGTGTTCTTCGCTCAGGGTATCGGCGCTGATGGTGCCCATGGCCGTTTCCGCGTCCATGCCCGCCGGGACGTTGAACAGAATGGTCACCGGCTCCGGCGCAGTGGCCTTGGCTTCGGGGTCGAGCTCGACTTTCTGGGTGTCGACCTTGAATTGCGGCTCGTCGATGACTTCACCGTCCACGGTGACCCAGCCGCCCTCGATGAACAGCTCAGCCTCCCGACGGGAGCAGCCGACGAGTTCGATGAGGCGTTTGGAGAGACGAATCGGGTCAGTCATGACAGGGCCGTAACAAAAAAGGGGTGGGCATTGTACCTGCTGGGCGCCGGTTAATCGCGGGTCCATTTCAATACGGTTCAATTTCCCTTGGGAGCTGGCTTGCCAGCGATTGCATCACTCGGTCCATCTGACACATCGCAGCGCCTGCATCGCTGGCAAGCCAGCTCCCACAGGAATTTTATGGCGTCAGGCATGTTGTGAGCGTTGCTGGTCTTGGCGCAAGCGCATATGCAGTAACGGATAAGGCTGCCCCATCCCGTCATGCTCGGTGCGACCGACGACCTCGAAGCCCTGCTTGAAATAAAACCCCAGCGCCTGCGGGTTCTGTTCGTTGACGTCCAGTTCATAGGCGTTCAGGTGTTCCATGGCATAACGCAACAACTGCTTGCCCAGGCCCTGGCCGCGGTGAACCGGGTCGATGAAGAGCATTTCGATCTTGCCCCCAGCGACCCCGGCAAACCCGGTGATGCGCTGCTGGGCGTCCTTGGTGCAGATCAGCATGACTGCATCCAGGTAGCGGGTCAGCACCAGGTTCTTCAGCAGTTCGATGTAGCTTTGCGGCAGAAAGTCATGGGTGGCGCGCACCGAGTCTTCCCAGACCTTTGTGAGTTCTGTGTAGTCACTGAGTTTCGGTGTATGAATGACCGAATGATGGCGCATGGCCTGTTGCCTCTTGCGGAGTAAACGTAACGAATCCTTTCATCACAAACGATAGACGTAAAAAAGCCCCGCATCTCGTCACAAGAGCAGGGCTTTTACATCTTTCGCTTTAGATCTGTTCAGCCCAAAGGTCGTATTCGTCGGCGTCGGTCACTTTGCACCAGACCTTGTCGCCCGGCTTCAGGTTGCTGCCGTTGTCGATGAATACGTTGCCGTCGATTTCCGGGGCATCGAAGAAACAGCGGCCGACGGCGCCTTGCTCGTCGACTTCATCGACCAGTACTTCGATTTCGCGGCCGACGCGCATTTGCAGGCGAGCCGAGCTGATGGCTTGCTGATGCGCCATGAAGCGGTCCCAACGATCCTGCTTGATGTCGTCGGGCACGATCTCCAGGTCCATGTCGTTGGCCGGAGCGCCGTCGACCGGCGAGTACTGGAAGCAGCCAACGCGATCGAGCTGGGCTTCTGTCAGCCAGTTCAGCAGGTACTGGAAGTCTTCTTCGGTTTCGCCAGGGAAGCCGACGATGAAGGTCGAGCGGATGATCAGGTCCGGGCAGATCTCGCGCCAGTTCTTGATGCGCGCCAGGGTCTTGTCTTCGAAGGCCGGGCGTTTCATCGACTTCAGGACTTTCGGGCTGGCGTGCTGGAACGGGATGTCCAGGTACGGCAGGATTTTCCCGGCTGCCATCAGCGGAATCAGCTCGTCGACGTGCGGGTATGGGTAAACGTAGTGCAGGCGGACCCACACGCCCATGGAGCCGAGGGCTTCGCACAGTTCGGTCATGCGGGTCTTGACCGGGGCGCCGTTCCAGAAACCGGTGCGGTACTTCACGTCGACGCCGTAGGCGCTGGTGTCTTGCGAGATCACCAGCAGCTCCTTGACGCCGGCCTTGACCAGCCGCTGGGCTTCGTCGAGCACATCACCGATGGGACGGCTGACCAGCTTGCCGCGCATCGACGGGATGATGCAGAAGCTGCAGCTGTGATTGCAGCCTTCGGAAATCTTCAGGTAGGCGTAGTGGCGCGGGGTCAGTTTGATCCCTTGTGGCGGCACCAGGTCGATCAGCGGGTTGTGGTCCTGGCGCGGCGGCACGGCGTCGTGCACGGCGTTGACCACTTGTTCGTACTGCTGTGGACCGGTCACCGACAGCACGCTTGGGTGAATACTGCGAATGTTGCCTTCTTCGACGCCCATGCAGCCGGTCACGATAACCTTGCCGTTTTCCTTGATGGCTTCGCCAATCACTTCCAGGGATTCGGCCTTGGCCGAGTCAATGAAGCCACAGGTGTTGACCACCACCACGTCGGCGTCCTGATAAGTGGACACCACGTCATAACCTTCCATGCGCAGCTGGGTAAGGATGCGCTCGGAGTCGACCAATGCTTTGGGGCAACCCAGGGATACGAAGCCAACTTTTGGATTGGCCGGCGCAGGAGTGGTGGACATGTCTAACCTCGGTATTTGTGACGACTGCGCCCGGTAGGGCGAGGCGGCTGACGGACGCTTTGTGGCGTCTCTGATCAAAAAGTGCGCAATTCTAGCGATGGGACGCGCGCTTGACCAGCTTTATGCAGGGAAATGCGACGAGTGCTGCGCTATGCTTCGCGCCTTGATGCTTTACCGATTACTTACAGTCAAGAAAACGTCTGTAACGTGAAGTAAAACAGCGCATGCTCAGGGCAGAGCATAGTGCTTCTTATCAGTAGTCCAGGTCTGAGTAGCAGGAGTTTTGGATGGGGCAGGCAAGTAGTCAGGCGGCGGGCGCCGAGCATTCGGCAGCAAAGCCGATCGGCATGCTGGTCGCGGCGGTCGGGGTGGTTTACGGCGATATCGGCACGAGTCCGCTGTACACCCTTAAAGAAGTGTTCTCCGGTGGCTATGGTGTGCCGGTCAACCACGACGGGGTGTTGGGCATCCTGGCGCTGATTTTCTGGTCGCTGATCTGGGTGGTCTCGATCAAATACATGATGTTCGTGCTGCGCGCCGACAACCAGGGCGAGGGCGGGATCATGGCGCTGACGGCCCTGGCCCGGCGCGCCGCAGCCGGGCATGCCAGGTTGCGCAGCCTGTTGGTGGTCTGTGGCCTGATCGGCGCGGCGCTGTTCTACGGCGACAGCATGATCACCCCGGCGATTTCCGTGCTGTCGGCGATCGAAGGCCTTGGGCTGGCTTTCGACGGCATCGACCACTGGGTGGTGCCGCTGTCATTGGTAGTGCTGGTGGGGTTGTTCCTGATTCAGCGGCACGGTACGGCGCGCATCGGCATTCTGTTCGGGCCGATCATGGTCACCTGGTTCCTGGTGCTCGGCGCCCTGGGTGTCCACGGCATCTTGCAGCACCCCGAAGTGCTGCAGGCAATGAACCCGGTGTGGGGCGTGCGCTTCTTTATCGTGCATCCGGGCATGGGCGTGGCGATCCTCGGTGCCGTGGTACTGGCCTTGACCGGTGCCGAAGCCTTGTACGCCGACATGGGGCATTTTGGTCGCAAGCCTATCGCCCGCGCCTGGTTCATCCTGGTGTTGCCGGCTTTGGTGCTGAACTACTTCGGCCAGGGTGCCTTGCTGCTTGGCGATCCTGAAGCCGCTCGCAACCCTTTCTATCTACTGGCGCCAAGCTGGGCGTTGATCCCGTTAGTGGGCTTGTCGACCCTGGCCACCGTAATCGCTTCCCAGGCAGTGATTTCCGGCGCGTTCTCCCTGACCCGCCAGGCGATCCAGCTGGGTTACATCCCGCGCATGCACATCCAGCACACCTCCAGCGCCGAACAGGGCCAGATCTACATCGGCGCTGTGAACTGGTCGTTGATGGTCGGCGTGATCCTGCTGGTGCTTGGCTTTGAGTCCTCTGGTGCGCTGGCCTCGGCGTATGGCGTGGCCGTAACCGGCACCATGTTGATGACGACCATTCTGGTGGCGGCGGTGATTCTGCTGTTGTGGAAATGGCCGCCGGTGCTCGCCGTGCCGCTGTTGTTTGGCTTCCTCCTGGTGGATGGTCTGTACTTCGCGGCCAACGTGCCGAAAATCGTCCAGGGCGGGGCGTTCCCGGTCATTGCCGGTATCGCCCTGTTCGTGCTGATGACCACCTGGAAGCGCGGCAAGCAGTTGCTGGTGGAGCGCTTGGAAGAGGGCGGCCTGCCGCTGCCGATCTTTATCAGCAGCATCAGCGTGCAGCCACCGCACCGGGTCCAGGGCACGGCCGTGTTCCTGACGGCCCGCCCGGACGCCGTACCCCATGCGCTATTGCACAACCTGCTGCACAACCAGGTGCTGCATGAGCAAGTGGTGCTGCTGACCGTGGTCTACGAGGATATCCCGCGGGTGCCGCCGAGCAGACGCTTTGAGGTGGAGTCCCACGGTGAGGGGTTCTTCCGGGTCATCCTGCACTTTGGCTTCGTCGACGAGCCGGACGTGCCGCAAGCGCTGAAGCTGTGCCATCTCGATGACCTCGACTTCAGCCCGATGCGTACCACTTACTTCCTCAGCCGCGAGACGGTGATCGCCTCCAAACTCGAAGGCATGGCCCGCTGGCGCGAGGCGCTGTTCGCATTCATGTTGCAGAACGCCAATGGCAATTTGCGGTTTTTCAATCTGCCGTTGAATCGGGTGATTGAGTTGGGGACGCAGGTGGAGATGTAAGGGCATACAAGAATACTGTGGGATTGGTGCAAATAAAAAAGCCCCCGCCACTGTGAAGTGGCGGGGGCTTTTTTGTGGGGGCTGGATTACTCCTCAGCCACCTTGTCCTTGCTCTGGCGCTTCTCGATCACGTCCACCAGCTGCTGAGCCAGTTTCGGATAGTTCTCGTCAAAGTGATGCCCGCCCGGCAATTTCAACGCCTCCCCCACGGCCGTCTTGTCGGTGCAGCCGCTTTCATCGGCCTCCTCTTCACCGTAGATGCAGACCACTTTCGGCGCTGGCAACTTAGCCATCTCCGGGCCCGTGGCGGCTTCCTTGCCGGCGTTGCCCAGCCACCCCTCGACTTCGATCTCGAAGCTACCGGTGCGGGCGAAGGCCAGCAGGATGATTGCGTCGACGCGTTGCTGCTCGGCGGGCTCCAGGCGGTTGTAGATCGCGGGCAGCACATCGGCGCCAAATGAGTAGCCGGTCAGGACGAAGCGCTTGGTGCCCCATTTCTGCCGGTAGTGCTGCATCAGCTCAGCCAGGTCCAGCGCGCTTTGCTCAGGGCTTTTGTGCTGCCAGTAGTAGCGCAGGGTGTCGATGCCGACCACCGGGTAACCGATTTTCGCCATTTCACCCGCTACGTCACGGTCCAGGTCTCGCCAGCCGCCGTCACCGGAGAGGAACAGGGTGACGGTGTCGTTGGCCTGGCCTGCCGGCACTTCGACGACCGGTATCTGCAAGCCGCCAGCGGCCTTGTCGCCGCCGACCAGGATCTTGCGCAGCTCGTTGTTCAGGACCTGCGGCAGGTTGATGTCGTAGTCGCTGATGCTGGTTTCGGCATTCGGCTGGTCACGTACGAAGCCGGCGCTGGTGTCGTCCGGGTTATCGTTCCAGGCTGCCAGCCAGCGACCGTGCGCTGCGCTTTTTGGCAGCAGGTGGGTGCAGCCGGGTTTTTCCAGGGCCAGGTCCACGGAGACGGCCTGCGCCTTGTCGTCTTTCTGTTCGGACAACCAGCGCCAGGCCAGCACCGCGCCGGGACCGATGCCGCTGACCAGCGTTGCCGGACCGTGGAGCTCGCGCAGGCCCGATTGCAACGCGCGGCTTTGCAGCAGGCAGTCTTTAGGCAGGATCACCTGGACGATCTGCGCCGAGCCGGTACGGCTCAGGGTCAGCAATTGCTTGTCACTGAGCTTTTGGTCCTCATTCACTGCGACCAGCACCTGGGCGCGGGGCGAGGTGCCGGGAGTGACCCGGGTCATCGCCGTGCCGTCGGCTGGCTTGAACGATTCGAGGGTCGGTTCCGGGGCCGGGCGCTTGAGGTACCAGTAACCGCCACCGAGAATCAGGGCCAGCACTACCAGTGTGGCCAGTACATACCGCAGGGAGCGTTGAATCATCAGCGTTTCACCAATCCAGTCAAGCCGCCCGCAATCAGGGCGGCAGTGTCGGCCAGGGCTACCAGCGGATCGAGTCCGGCGGGCACGGCCATATAACGGGGTTCCCAGTCAGGCTGGAACTTGTCTTTGAAGCGGCGCAAGCCTTGGAAGTTGTAGAGCTGCTCACCACGGCGGAAAACCATCGAGCCCAGGCGCTGGGTCAATGGTGCGCCGCGACGGGGTTGCAGCCCCGACAGCGGCACCATGCCCAGGCTGAAGCGCGCGTATCCGTGACTCTTATAATGTTGAATCAGGCCGACCATCATGAATTCCATGGTCAGCTTTGGCGCTTCCGGGTGCGCTCGCATCAGGTCGAGGCTGGCCAGGTCGTGGCCGAATGTCTCGAGCAGATTGGCGAATGCCACCGGGCGGCCTTCGAAGCGGATCACCGCGATGCGGAAATGCTTGAGGTAGTCCTCGCTGAAACGGCCGAGGGAGAAGCCTTTTTCGCGAACGTTCTTGCCGGTCAGCCAGGCATCGGAGATCACCTTGAGCTCATCCATCGGCGCCTGTCCCGGTTCGAAGATCTCCAGCGACAGGCCGTCGCGGGTGCCACGGTTCCAGGTGTAGCGCAGGTCCTTCATCTCCTTGCCCTTGGCTTCCAGGTCGAAGTGCTGCAGATCGACCCGGGCTTCCTCGCCCAGCTTGATCGCGGTCAGGCCGATGTCCATGTAGTACGGCAGGTTTTCGGCGCGTACCTGATAGAACACAGGGCGGGCGTGGTGAATGTCGCACAGGTCGCGGAACTGCCAGATCATTTCGGCCCGTTGCTGGGCCGGTCCAATAGGGTCGTACAAGGCCACCAGGCTGCGGCCACGGCGGGCGTACATCAAGAAAGCCTGCTCGTCGGGGTGGAACAGCAGCGCCTTGTCACCCGTCAGGGCGAGGCCACCGTCCGGTTGAGCGGAAGCCATGAGGATCTTTACCGCCCGGTCCAGCTCGTCAGGCGTCGGCAGGTGGATGACCGGGCGTGCGGTGCGCAGCAGCCAGGTCAGCGACACCACCACCAGCAGTACGGCGGCGCCGAGTAGCGAGCGCAGGCCCCGGGGAGCGTCAGCGTCAAGGGTGAACTGCCACCAGAGTTGATGGCTGTAAGGCACATCCTGGTAGGCAAACAGCAGCAGCCAGATGGATGCACCCAGCACGCACAGGCTCGACACCAGATACAGCGGCGAGAACGGCAGCTCGGTCAGGCGGCTCGGCCGATAGAACGAACGACGGAATACGCCAAGCAGGCTGGCGGTCAGGGTCAACAGGCAGGCTTCTTCCCAGTCAAAGCCCTTGAGCAGGGAGAGCAGGGCGCCTACGAGCAACAGAATGGTGGTCAGCATCCAGGCGGCCGACAGGCGCCGCCGCAGGCCCTGGGCGAGCAGCAGGCAGAGCACGCCGATCAGGCTGGCGCCGAAGTGCGAAGCGTCGACCAGGCGATGGGGGATCAGAAAGCCGATGTGCTCCAGGCGGGTGTCGATTTCCGGCGTCACACCGGAAAACAGCAGCACCACGCCGGACAGGAACACCAGCACCGCCAGGATCGGCGCAGCCAGGCCGGAGGCTGCGCGCAGGGACTGACGGGATTGAAACAGGCGCTGTCCTTCGTTGATCAGCAGGAACACGCAAGCGACCAGCAATGGCAACACCACATAAATCAGCCGATACAGCAGCAGTGCGGCCGCCAGCGGTGCAGCGCCAAGCTTGTCGGCGAAGGCGGCCAGCAGGATTGCTTCGAATACGCCGACCCCGCCGGGCACATGGCTGAGCACCCCGGCAGCCAGCGCCAGCAGGTAGACCAACAGGAAGGCGCCGAAGGGCGGCGCTTCTGGCAACAGCAGGTACAGCACGGTAGCGGCCGCGGCGACATCCAGTGCGGTGATGATCAATTGCAGGAACGTCAGGCGCCGCCCCGGCAGACGCAAGGTGCGGCGCCCGGCCTTGACCAGCAGGTTGTCCGCATAAGGTTGTTCGGGCAGGCGGCGGCGGTAAATGCCGATGGCCAGGACGCTGAACAGTAGCAACACTGCCACGGACACCGCGCCCAGCCAAATCTCGGACAAGCCCAGGGCAGTCGCGGCAGCGGGCAGGTCGCTGAGGGTTGCCAGGGCCGCAAGGGGCGGCAGGGCGCAGCCCAGCGAGAGGCTGGCGAACAGGGTCATGCGCGCCACTTCCGTGGCACCCAGGCCATGCCGTGCATATAGACGGTAGCGCACCGAGCCGCCAGAGAGCATCGACAGGCCGATGGCATTGCCGATCGCAAATGCGGTGAAGCCACCCAGGGCGAGAATTCGCGGTGCCAGCGTCACGCCGGCATAACGGCTGGCCGACCATTCGTAGCCCAACAGAATGATAAAGCCGACCACCGTCGCCGCCAGTGCACCCAGCAAGGCAGGTTTTGGTACCTGGAGAATCGAGTCGTGCAGAGCGTCCAGATCCAGTTCGCTCAACAGATGACGACAGGCAATCAGCGCGATGGCGAACAGCAACAAGGTCACTGCCAGGCCGATTGGCTGGCGGTACTTGCTGATCAGGTCCAGCAGGCGCAAACGCCCGGGCTTGATCGGTTGTGTCGCTGTGACGGAGTCTTGTGGATCAGACGAATTGGCGCGCATCAATCACCTCTTGGATTGTGCGCGACAGGATGGGGGTATCCAGCCAAGTTACCAATCCCTGTAGAAAAAAATAATCACAAATATTAACGCCACTCACCCTCAACAGGTGAAGGCACGCCATGGGCCTGTGCGGTAAACGCCTCGGACCAGCATAGACCTAACTCAAGGCTGGAGTGAAACCAATCGGCCCGTCACAAGGTGACAGATCATTGTTGCGAAAGGACTTTTTCGACAGGCACAAAAAAGGCCACTCTTTCGAGTAGCCTTTTTTGATGTTTGGTTGCGGGAGCCGGATTTGAACCGACGACCTTC